>CAXBHV010000429.1:0-6142 GCA_963974855.1 uncultured Rhodopirellula sp.
CTGTTGATTTAGTGAGCCGCTCGCGCGTGAGCGGCCGGGTGCCACGCGCTACCCGGTGCCTTACGGCCCACGGCTCACTTATGTGACTTGCATTTCGTTTAAATCAACAGCCCGATAGCGTAACGCTGTGAAGCATTTTTTGTAGCGGAACTCGTCAAGAGTTTCGGGAATTGGGTTCGTTCAACGAAAGTCTTGACGACTTCCGCTACGTTAAACCACCACAAAACACGGCATAAAAATGCTTCACAGCGTTTCCGATAGCCGCGGACATGTTGCAATTAAAACCAGCAGGCCCGCGGCTAACGCCGTCGGCTCACAAAACGATTGCAGCATATCGGCTGAACAGTCGATAACTCTACGGACGATAACCGAAGAATCGCCGCTCTTTGATCATCGCGGCGACATGATCCGAGACCATCGTTTCCCAGGTCGGATCCTTAGACTCGATCTTCTTCAATACATCACGTGAGAAGATTGGCAGATAGGCATCGTTGAAACTGCTCAGCTGTTCAATACAGCCTCGTTCGACAAGGTATTCGTACAGCTTACGCAGATTCGGCGCGACCTCGAGATTCTGGACCGCGATAAAGTCACCGGTCTCTGGATCCAGAAACGGATAGATGTACAGCTTCAAATCACTCTTGAACAATCGTCCAAACGATTCAAGCACGCCACCTTGCAATTCGGTGTAATACTTCTCGTTGAACAGTTCCCGCAGGCTCGAGGCCCCCATCGTGATCCCGATTCGATTGCGGCTAAAGCGAGCCAAATAGGCGGCGAGACGGTAGTATTCGAAGTAATCGGAAATCATCACCATCATGCCCTCGGCGGCAAGCAACTCGATGCGTGCGATGAAATCGGAATAGTCCAAATCGCCATCGGTCAACAGATTATTCAGCGTGATTTCGGTCAGCTGAACGATCTCGCCTGCATCGTCTCCGAGGTCCGCGGAAAATTGTTCGCGAGCACAGCGAAGCATGTCGATATTGACATTGGTGACCGGACGAAAACTGCCTCGCTCGACAAGAATCGGCTTTTTGTAAAGCACCTCGGATGGTTGCAGCACCGTTCCGTCGGCCGCGAACATCGCCGCATTACTCAATTCGAGCTGGACTAACTTCATGCTCATCACGCGGTTGTCGACTTGACGAAACGCGATGCCAGAGAACTCGATCATGTCAATCTCGATACGATCAACACTTAAATTATCCAACAGCGATTTGAGGAATTGGTCGGGATCATGCTTCAGAAAGCAGGCCGCATAGACCAGATTGACGCCGACCACGCCGAGTGCTTCCTGTTGCTGCGCATTCTCGCCGTCGAGCATTCGCACATGGATGATGACTTGGCTTGGTTCATCTCGGGGGACGGCTTGAAATTTGACGCCCATCCAACCGTGACACTCATTGGTGCCTTTGAAATTACGAGCCGAAACTGTGTCGGCAAATACAAAAAACGCAGTCGTATCGCCGCGAGTTGGTCCAAGCTGACTGAGCGTTTGTTCGAATTCGCAATCCAACATGCTCTGCAATCGCGGTCGACAAACATAGCGTTCACAGCTGCCATAGATTACATCGCTGACCGCCATGTCATAAGCAGAAATACTTTTCGCGATCGTCCCCGCGGCGCCGCCGACACGAAAGAACCACCTGACGACCTCTTGCCCCGCCCCAATCTCGGCAAACGTCCCATAACGCTGTGAATCAAGATTGGTGCGCAGGGCCTTGCCACGTGTATCGAGCAAATCTGCTTGCGATGGATCATCCATTTTGTGAATTCTTCAAAGCTTCTTGGGTTTCACGTAACGAACGTTCGAGTTTGATGATCCGCTCGCCAGCTCGCAAACGGACGTGTAGTTCATCGTGATTGAATGGCTTGCTGATGAAATCATCGGCGCCCGACTCCATCCCTTCGACCAAGTCTCCCTTTTTTGACTTGGCCGTTAACAGCAGCGTGTAGACGTACCCATGATCGTGAGTGGCACGAATACGGCGTATCAAGTCGGGGCCATCAATCCCTGGCATCATCCAATCACAGATGACCAGTTCGAAGTCGGCTTCCTGGAAACGTTGCCACGCTTCGGTGCCGTCCTTGGCAATGGTGACGTCATACTCCCATTTTTCGAGATAGCTTTCCAGCAATCGCCGAGAAACGGGATCATCATCAGCAATCAAGATTTTCATCGCACTCTCCATTGCATGTCACCTTTAAAGTTTAAACCGGCGGTCTAGCACGATAATCCGAGTCCCTATCCAAATTCTAACATCGCAACGTGGACACGGGGTGTAGAATGGGCAAGACCCGGTCATCTTTGCTTGGGTTTCGTATCGCTTGGATTGAATAGAAGTCTGGTAGACGTCGACGGCCATGGAAATCGAAATACTCGTCTTTGAATGTGAACAACGCTACTTTGGCGTCGAAGCTCGCTTCGTCCGCGAAGTGCTGCGAGCGGTATCCCTCACTTCTGTCCCGAAAGCTCCAAAGGTCGTGATGGGGCTAGTCAATCTTCGCGGACACGTGCTTCCCGTGTTGGACACAAAGCATTTACTTGGACTAGGCGAATGCAAGATCCAAACCACGGATCATTTGGTTGTGGTTGATACAGGGAAGTGCGAGATTGCATTGCACGTGGATCGCGCCGTTGATCTTTTGCGGATCAGTCCCGATAGCGGCGACAAAAACGAACACGAACATGAATCCAAAGACCAGCCATCCGCCGAGGAGGATCACCTAGTGCACCATCGGTGGTGCAGTATTGCCAAAACCCATTTGGGAGTCGTCCAGGTGCTCGACCCCTCCAGACTCTTCTCACATGACACAATGAAAGAAGTGCTTGACATCGCTGCATCCATTGTCGCCACGGAACTTAGCTCGTGATGGAGTGTTCGGGTGAACGACAGCGAACTCAGTGACGTTCTTGCCGCAATCGAGCAACGTACCGGCCTTAGTTTTCGTAGCGATCAACAACCCGCGATCTGCCGTACGCTGTCGCAACTAATGCAGCGACTAAACATCACCAGCCCGAATGCATTCATCAAGGCGATGCGAGAAGAGCCTGATGTTTATCAGCAATTGGTCAACGAAATTACCGTTGCAGAAACCTATTTTTTTCGCGAACCGAAACAGTTTGATTTCATTCGACATCAAGTCATTCCCGAACTGCGTTCGCGTCGTGGGGACTCCACAATTCTGCGAGCGTGGTCTGCGGCTTGTGCCTCCGGCGAAGAAGCTTACTCATTGGCGATCCTTTGCCAACAGGAAGCCCAGCATCTCGATCTGCTTGGCACCGACATTTCGCCTGAGTCGATCGCAAGAGCGAGGTGTGCCACTTATCGAGATTGGTCTTTCCGCGGTGGTGCGATGCCGCAAGTGGCGAACTATTTAGTACAAACGCACACGGAAAAGCACGACCAACGTTATCAGCTTTGCAAACAAGTTCGTAACCACGTTCGTTTCCAACTGCTGAATCTCCACTTGGATGATTACCCGAATCGCAGCACTGGACTCGGGAACTTTGATTTGATTTTGTGCCGAAATGTGTTGATCTATTTCCAACGCAGCACGATCGATGCGATTGCCAGCCGGTTGTACCAATGCCTAGTTCCTGGAGGTTGGTTGATCACGGCGTCCGGTGATCCCTCGTTAATCCACACCGCTGATTTCGACACGATCACGACCATTTATGGCACTTTCTATCAGCGGCCGCTGAAGGACCGGCCCAAGCTGAACAAGCCGTCATCGGCCATCACGCCGGTGGTGAAGACAGACTCGAAATCCGATATTTCGCGATCCTTCACGCCCGGCCAGTCCCCACTGGCCAAGTCCCCACTGCCCAAATTCCCGTCAGCCAAGTCCAACTCGGCCGACGCAGACAAACCGCTTACCGATCGCGGTCAACGGGCGAACGAATCACCAAAAAAATCCCTATCGCGGATCGATACGCGATTGCTCGCCGCAGCACGCCAATCGCTCATTGCTGGCGACTATGCGGCGGCGATTCAAAAGACAGCGGACCATTTGCATCACCTCGAGGCCTGTGTCATTCACATACGAGCCCAAGCCAATCGCAACACAGCAGCGGCACTTGATTTGTGTAGCGAATCGGTTGCGCAGCATCCATTGTCGACGGAACTGCACTACCTGAGAGCCCGATTGCTGATGGATACCGACCAAATAGACGAGGCCGCACGATCGATTGGACGGGCGTTGTTTTTGGACCGAAGTGATGTGATGAGCCAATTTTTAGCTGGTTCGATTCAATACCGGCGAGGACAATGGAAGGTCGCGTACCGTCATTTCGAGACCGTCCTGAAACTGTGCAACCAGAGGTCTCCCCAAGCACTTATCCCCTTTTCTAAGCAGGAAACTGCGGCGGTCACTGCGGCGGCAGCCGAATCACAAATGACGAAAATCCGAGTTCTGCTTGCGAAAACACCATGATTGCAGCTGACAATACAGACGCTAAAGCTTTTGACTGGGGCGAAGCAAAACGCCGTCTCGAAGAGGCTCGCAAATCGCTGTTGGACACCGAAAATCTGACCCCGGGACAATCCGAACAGATTTTGAACGAGCGAGCTCAACAACTCGCTCGCGTGCCAAAACAGACGCTCGACAACAGCGAAGTGCTCGAGGTTGTCCAATTTCGACTCGGTGGCGAGATGTATGCGATTGGCTCGGAATACGTACTTGAATTGACGTTTCCCAATGCGATCACGCCGATCCCTCACACCGAACCTCACTTCGTTGGCGTGACCAATCTTCGTGGCGAAGTCACTGCGGTGGTGGACCTGGGAAACTTGCTCGGCATCCCTAGTGAGCATGAGCAAAGAGTTCAGGTGCTTGTACTCGGTCGTGATCGTCCCGAGTTCGCAATCTTGGTCAACGGCATCGAACATGTGGTATCGCTGCGTCGCGACCAACTACTCGACCCGATTGGGGTCGCAGGCAGTTACCGCGACCTGATGATCGGTTGCACGAAAGAGGGTTTGATCGTGTTAGGAGGCGATGCATTGCTACGATGCGAAGATTTATACGTGGATCAGAGTGAGTGAGCGAAGGGTTTGATTAGCAACTTTTGAGGTATCGGCATGGCATTGGCAGAACGCGTTCGCAAACTTTCATTGAGATGGCAGATTTCGATCTTGCTAGGAATCGCGATTCTGATCTCGCTTTTGACCTTGGGCTCGTTGGCGTTCCTGAAAAGCCAAGAAATCGTCACTAACATGACGCTGGAAAAAATGGTTTCCCAAACCAATGTAGTGGCAAGCAATCTTGAAAGCAGCTTGTCTCGTACTCGTGCTGACACCATTGCGATACCGAGCTATCCGCCAATCCCCGGCATCATTCGCTGCTGGGACAACGAACAAAATCCGGGACAGGACCCTGTTCAAACTGGATCCAACACTCAGATTTGGATCGAGCGATTGGCTCAGATTACGACCACCCAAATGCAAGCCTATGACGAGCGAATTGAATCTGCTTTTTATGACCAGACGGGCCAAGGTGTGATGCGAGTGGTGACTCGGCGCGGCGGTCATGAATTGGAAACCATGAAGCTGAGTGATATCGCTGGAGAACCCTATTTCTTAAAGACACGTGAACTCGACAGCGGCAGTACCTACGTTTCGCCGTTGAAAAAGAACGCTCAGGGCCAACTGTCGCTTCATTCGTGCACTCCCGTGTTCACCCAACCGAGCGACGGAAAAGCAGAGGAGTTCCGGGGAATTTTCGTGATCACGATCGATGGTGACCAGCTCTTTAAAAACGCATTGGATACACGAACCAACGACGATGCCAATGAACAACAAATCATCGAAATCGTCGATGAAACAATGCAATTTCTATACGCCAGTGGCAATAGCGATGCGACCGCGTTCAGCAATGACCGATTTGATAAAATGCGTCCTGTTCGCGCTGAGCGATTATTGAGAAACGATCAAGACGTTAGCCATTTTGGCAAGAATGCGTCGGCAATCTTTGTGAGTGGATCGGATCGGCCCGATGGCAAATCGATGCTGGGCACGTTCAGCCGAGTCTTTTATGACCCTAACGACCCGGTTCGATTCTGGGGCATTACCACAAGCGAATACGGTGAATCGGCTCTGCAAAGCGTCACGACGTTGCGCAATCGCTTTTTAATGAT
>CAXBHV010000430.1:0-6142 GCA_963974855.1 uncultured Rhodopirellula sp.
ACGATCGCATCACCAAAGTCACGATTGTCCGGTGTGAAAAACTCAACCGTGGTGTACATGACCGCACGATTGTCCAAGAAGAACGTCGTGGCAACCCAGTTCACGGGCCGCGGATCGGCAGCGGTTGCGTTCAACATGTTGAACGTACCTTCGCTGATTACCGTATCGCTCGAGATCAGCGTTGCTGGACGTGTGATCGTCGTTTGACTTAAACGGAAGGTCGTGTCTACAAGGCGAAATGGAGCCCCTGCTGGTAAGGGCAGATAGTCAATGTCGACGATGGTGGTTTCCAAGAAACCATAGTTTTGCTGCTGCAACCGCGTCGCGGTCGCTTGGTCGATTCCAGTGACCGAGATGTTGGTCACCTCGTTGCCATCGGTAACGGTGCCCTCGAAGAATCCAATGACGTTCGGGTCAATGTCGTTGTCGATGCGAGTGCCATTGTCGACTTCGCGGTCGGTACGGTCGTACTCAGGACCAACGGGAAGCCCCGCAGGCGTGGCTGTGGTCGTTGTTTGAGACGACAGAATCGATTGACGAATGCCGTTAGAATCGGTGTCAACCGAAGGCAAGCCATCCGGTCGGAATCCAGCACCAATCGTATCGTCGACCAACGCGGTCAATACCACGGGGAAGTCAGGATGTCCGACGATTTGCAAGCTACCACCAATGCGGTCGGCAATGTCTTGGAATTGATCTTCGGACGTTTGTAGGTTACCGCCAGCAACGATGCCTGCGGTCGGCCCATTGAATTTCACAACAAGGCTTCCGCGTGCATCGCTTTCAAGACGCATGCCGCCATAAATATGCTGGTTCGGGATCGAAATCGTGTCACGAACGATGTGAACAATATCGACGTCGTCCAACACCACTTCGGTCGAAACCGAACCGCCGCGGACCTCGATACCGTTGAGACCAAATCGGTCAACGGTGTCCGCAAGATCTTCGTCTTGTGCCAGACGATTCCCCTGGATCAATGGGCCGCTGTTTCCAGTCGATCGAACGGCATCGATCTTGCCAGTGCTACGTCCCGCATCGGAAAGTTCGTTGAATGAAAAACTATTGACGTCAAACGTGCCGACAGGACCGTAGCCACCAATAAAGGTGTTGTTGACGATCACAGGTTGCGAGGCTCGTACAAACACGGTGCCGCTGGCGTTGCCACTGCGGCCGCCACGATCGGGATCATCTGCGGGGACGACTTCGCGACCATCGTCATTCATTTCAAATCGGCTATTCGCCAGCCGCAGATCACCTTGATGAACTTCGATCGCATTGAAGCTGGCGAATCCACCTGGGATACGAGAGATGCCACCGCCACCCGCGATGACGGCGTGGTCGATCGATGCTGCACCGCCGAAACCGATGTAGAGACCTGCCCAGTCGCCGTGCTGTAGTTCGGCAGTCGTGTTGGTGCTGTTGGTGTCAAATGTTCCGCCTGCACCATAACGATTGTCCGCCAAACTTGTCATGACGACAGGGCGTTCGGCAGTGCCTTCGGCGTAGAAATGGCTACCAAAGGTAACGTCGATGCGAGCGCCATCAAGTTTAATGATCGTGCCTGGATCAACCTTCAGACCGGCATCGAGTCGCGCCGTTCGTTGTCCGGTCGTTGCGGCAAGCGCCGTGGTTCCGGCAAGTGCGGTGTCGATGTATGCCGTGTCGCTGGCGTTCAAGCTAGCGACCAACAAGTAGGGGCCATCACTTCCATCGGCCTGAACGGTCGCACGATAAAGTCGGCGTGACGAGAACGTCGACGACGCTGGGACGGTAGGCAAACCGGTTAATTGAAACGCACCGTCATCGGTTAATGTAAACGCGGCGGTCGGTTGGCTTGCATCACTTTGGCCGCCACTTGCATCAGCGAACGTCATTCGGTAGCGGTACGATCCAGCGACAATGTTGCCTTCCAATGGAACGCCCGCAGCGTCCAGCGTCGTCGCCCGGATCAACAAACTGATCGGTGCATCGACCTTTTGCAATAAACCACCCGCCGAGCCAGTGATTTGCAGGTTTTCGGTCAACACGTGAACGATATCGGTATCGTCCAATCGAGCGCCAACGGTCAGCGGTTGTAACTCGCCGCCCGTTCGTGTGGCAACGCGAACGAACAAGCCGTTGATGGTGTTCTCAGAAAGAACGTTGCCACGGATGTGAGGTCCGACTCGCGAGTAATCGGGGGTGAACGTTGAGCCACTTGCGGTCGACGTCATGAATCGTGACTCGGCGAACGTGTCCGGCGTCGCTGACATCGCAGCATCGGCAGACACGCTAATTTCACTGTTGATGATCGTAGGCCGCGTGACTGCCATGTCGATCGGGCTAACGACGACTTGGCGTCCATTAATCGAAACTTGACCGCCACCGTAGCGAAGATCGGCATACTGAATGTGGTTAAGGAATATGCCTTGGTCTTCAAGGAACTTGCGTGACTCGTCAGCCGAGTCGATGTCGCCGCGGAAATCGATCCCGCCCCAATCGCCTTTGGACGCGCTGTCCGGTTGATTTGGATTGAGGTCGTCATTGAAACTGGTAAAAACAACGCTGCCGGGAATCGCGACTCCGTTGGCGTCCGTGATGATCCGTCCGTTGGAACCGATCAATGTGGGAGTGCCCAGAATTTGCAGCGATGATTGGCTTTGGTCAACCAGCGGTGCAGTACTGCCGACGGCAACTCGGCTGGCACGCATCTTGAATACGGCACCCGCGTCGATGACCAAGTTGACGCCCTTGGGAACGACAATCGAATCACCATCAGGCAGCGAGATGCCGCGATTGTCTTTTCCAACTTGGTAGGCAAAGTTATCCGCCAGCGTGCTGACGTCGCCATCAACACCGCCGTTACCGACCACTCGAATGGTGTCGCCCGGCAACGCTGCCGCTAACGCATCTTTCAAGTTCAGATAAGGATTCGGGGTCGAGCGGTTCAGGTCAGGATTGGTCGCCGCTTTGTCAACAAACAACGTGGTGTTGGGATCGTTGGGCACGAACCAGAAATTGAACAAACCGCCGGTGTTGCCATCGAGATCGCCATCCAGTGCGTTACCGGAATTGTCTTTGATCGCGTCCGCTGCGGTGGCTCGGAACGCGAGTGATAATTCGTACGTTCCTTCGCTCTTGCCACCGAATCCGCTGCCGGGGGTTGCTGGATCGTACGTGGTGTTGCCCGAAGAACTAACGGCAATCGCGTAGGTGCCGGTTTCAGTCAAGTCCAATTCGATCAGCGAATCGTTGCTGAAGTAGTCGTCGTTCGCAGCGACCTCGGTGTACTTGCCGGTGATTCCATCACGTTTGTACAGACGAAGCGCCGTATTCAGCAGACTTGCACTAGGCAATCGCTCTGCCATTGTTTCGATGCTGATCTTGCCGGGCTGTGTCAATGTGAACTTGTACACATCGATATCGTTGCTTTCCGGGCGGTACAGGAATTGTCCGTTGACAATGTCGGCCACACTCGGAAACGCTGGCTCGTTGTCGGTGCCCGGATTCAATACGGACGCAGTGCTTTGCGTTACCGGTTGAGGCAGATGATCGGCATAGCCATAACCAAGCAATTGTCCAACGGCCAGGAACGCTCCGCGGAAGAACTCGCCACCAAGTTGATCGTCGGTCGATTGATCAAAATCTTGGAAGTCCAACACGACAAGATCGTCGATGCCATCCACGTTGCGGTCACGGGTCGCTACGACAACCGCTTCGGGGCCGGTGGTCTGAACCGAGCCGTCTGGATTGCGAATCGCAGTGGCGCTATTGACGCGAGGATCGGCACCGTACAGTTCACCAACGGCAATCGAGAACGAGGATGCATCGGTTAACCCACCCTCAGTTTCAACGAATTGAACTCCGAGGTATTCGCTAAACAGCGACAAGACTTCACGTACACGCGCTTTCTGCTGTTCTGTGATCAGGTTGAAGTATTCGCGAGACTCGTCGATCCCCGCTTTGGTCGGATCGTCACCCAACCAGCTGTTCACGAAATTGTATTGGAATACCGAAATTCCCGATTCATCGTCGGCGCCACGGCGAAAGATGTCCAGCGGAATTGTGCGATCGAGTCGCGATGGATCATCCGGTCGCAAATTGCGAGTTCCTGGCGCGCCGGCACCCGGAAGATTTAAATCGTAATTGCTGGTGTTGCGGATCTCGCTAGTCAATCGGGCCGATTGAATACCAGCGTTCGGATTGCTGCTGATCGTCCACGTGTTGTTCAGGTTCAACGCGTTGGTGAAATTGTCCGCAGGATCCGTGCTGACGGGAACTTGTGTTGGCGTCACGTTGATCGGTTCACTCGAACCAATTCGCAATCGCGCAGTGCCCTGAATGAACGTGTTGCCATTGCCTAGCGGATCGACAACGCGAGACAGCGCATTTGGGAATTCGAGACGAACGACCTTGGTCAACGGATTGTAGACAGCCGACGTCGGAGCCATCTCAAAATCGTCGCTGCTGGTCAACGTGTCGCGTGTATAAATCAACCGATAAAGGTCTTCACGTTCAAGTGACGCGACATTGACATCGCCACCGTCAACATGAACCTCGATCACATTCGGAGCCGAATTCAGCGTGCCATTGGCAGCCCGGGTGACCGGTTGAGGAACCACCGCAAGGACTTTGGGGCCACCGTTGACAGTGAATTGACCGCTAACGCTGATGCCATCGTTAAAGAATTCGCCGTCTTCGTTCTGCAAGCCCAACGCGCCAGCGGCATTGATATCGATGCGATACGTATCGTCAGGCAACGTCTCGGCGAAACGGAAAACGACCTCGCGAGGTGAATCGCCCAGACCCACGAAACCAGGTTGAATAACCGAATCACTCGCTCCGCTAAGTACTAGAGGCGAGAATGTCGGCGCGCGATTGCCCATCAACGTCGAACCGCTACCGAATTCGAGCGACGCCGTCACCAAGCGTGACGCTTCGTCGTTGCTGTTGATCGCCAACAAAAATTGATCGATCGTCGTTTCGAAACCGGGCGTCGAGTTAACTTGCAACTCGACGGTATTGCCACTGACCAAAACCAGCGGCAAAGCTGAACCGCCAAAGTTACGTTGTTTGACAATGACTTGGGTGCCCGTGCCGGCGGTACCGGTTTGCGTCGCGGTCAAACGAACGCGGCTCGCACCGTTGGTTCCTAAATCGGTGAGTGCTTGCGCCGCATTGGCACCGGTAAGAGTCAAGCTGCGGCTGGTGTCGACACTCAAGCCCACCTTGGCTAACGAGGCGCCGCTGACCTGCTGAACACTGATGAATTGATTTACGGACGCGGTGTTGTTAACCGCGCTGACCAAATCGGCCACGGTAGCAGGACGACCTAGAGCGCTGTTCAAATTCAGCGTGATCACCGGTTGAATACCCGATGAATTGACCGAGGTGACCACTGGAAGCCCATTGGAGCCTCGATCGCTCGTTGCGAAAACAATCTGGGTGCCGTTTCCGGAGATGCCAGAGGTCTGGGCACGGAATTCGACCAATACCGCACCGTTGGTTCCCAAGTCGGTGGTCGCGTTGGCGGCTTCAAAGAATCCGTCGCTGCCAGCGCGCGTGATCGTGATCCCCGCCAAGCTTTCAGGCGAAATCACCGCGTCATCATTGAACCGGAATACCAGCTCACGCGGAGACACCTTCAGCTCCGGTACGCTGGTTGGCAATGTATTGGTGATCTGAGTTTCGAAGTCCCGAAACAAGTCACCTTCATTGCTTTGAACACCGATCAACTCGGGGCCGGCTAGCAATTGACGCGTTTCTAGCTTCTCGGAGAGCATACGACGCTCCTTGCGACGACGCTTCATGCGCAGTCGATCCGACAAGTTGCGAACTTTTTTCTCGATACCGTCTCGAACACTCGATTTACGGTTGGTCATCAAACAGCCTCTTATTCAGTGCCAATGGCAATGGCAAAAATGTGTTTTGGAATCTGCGAAAAAGCTTTCCAACTTTTGGCACAGGAACGGATGCGGTCCCCGTTGGAACCACGCGATAAGTCTGCAAGCCGATCAATCTCACTCGGGAAGAAAGTGAGGTCGAAAAGACATAAAATGTTGGAATGAGTGCTTTGGTGAAAATGGGTGAACTGTGGTGTCTGTACGCAGAGCCTGTTCTGAATTCTAGTTGTGGATTAGCGTCAAGCAACGAAAATCGTCTG
>CAXBHV010000431.1:0-6124 GCA_963974855.1 uncultured Rhodopirellula sp.
CTACATGTCTCCCGAGCAGGCCTCTGGAAAGTCGCGTCTGGTGGGGCCATCGGCCGATGTTTATTCACTTGGCGCCGTGCTCTACGCACTCCTGACGAGTCGTGCTCCCTTCGTCGGAGAAACACCGACACATACGATCATGCAGGTGATTCAAAATGAGCCCCTATCACCGCGAAAACTAAACCCTAGCGTTCCGCGAGATCTGGAAACCATCTGCCTGAAATGCCTTGAGAAAGAACCGCATCAACGCTATGCAACGGCTAGGGAACTGGCGGATGATTTAGAAAGATTCCTCGGCGGCCGGTCGGTCGTTGCCCGCCCTATCAACGCACTTTCCAAGACTTACCGCTGGGCATACAGGAATCCGTGGGCAGCCGCGACAGCGGCATTGGTAATCCTGATTGGAATTGCCAGTCCCATTCTTGCCGTTTGGGAATCACGGCTTCGCGCGATCGCTGACCAGAATGCAGCATTCGCGGACGAAGAGGCAGACCGTGCGAGCCGACAAGCCAGTTTGGCTGAGAGTCGTAAAAATGAGGCGGAGGCCAACTTGATTCTTGCGAATGAGAGTGCGGAAGCGGAACGGAAAGCTAACGCAGCAACCAACGAAGCTCTTGGTCGTTCCAAATACTTTCTTGCGCGAGCTTACTGGGATAACGGTCGCGTTGCTGATGCCGTTGCTGCGCTCGAAGAAATACCGCCAGAGCAACGGCACTTGGAGTGGAACGTCTCATATCGTGAGTTTATTGGTTCCGAATTAACCCTGGACGGCCACTCAGGTGAAGTCACGTCCGTGGCGTTTAGCCCCAAGGGGCGACAGGTTGCATCGGGGGGACAGAATAAAATCATGATTTGGGATGCTGATTCAGGTAAACAGATTCGAGCGTTAGAGGTGGCTGGAACCGTGCGATGCCTCCGATATAGTCGCGATGGGTCGAAGCTCTACTCAAGCAGCAGTAACGCTCTCATCGCTTGGAATCCGACAACTGGTCAACGTCTATCAACGTTCGCGGTATCAGCATCCGATGGTGATGAAATCTGGTCATTTGATCTGCACCCAGAGAAACCCATCGTCGTCCTCGGGACAAGCTTGAATGATCAGGACGGGCGCATCTTGTGGTCGGCTTTGCCAGATGGGGAATTGATACGTAGCGTAGACCTACCTCGACAAGCGGTGCGTCAAGTGCGTTATCGACCCGACGGGATGCGCGTCGTTTCAGTCAGCTTTGAAAAAAAACTCTCCGTGTGGGACGCCGAATCGGGACGACGGATCTGGGCACTTGATCGAGACTGCATCGATGCAGACTTTAGCCCTGATGGAATGTCGCTCGCATTTGCCAAGACATTCATGGGATGGTTGATTTATGATCCCAAGACGGGCGGAGTAATACAGCGAGGTCCGAGCACCGATAGCCAAATGGTAAGATCTGCGCGATGCATCCGTTTCAATCCAGCGGGAACAGCTCTCGCGATTGCCTACTCCGATGGTGAGATTAGCGTTGTCAACCTTAAGACCGAGGGCCACACCAAATATCAGGGGCATCGTGGCGATGTCGTTGATCTTGCATTCAACGATGATGGTTCGACCCTTGCATCAGCGAGCCAAGATGGCACCGTCAAACTGTGGGATTTGGATGACGATAAGGCATTTGGCAAGGGTGAGAGAATCGAGTTGAGTGGAAGCCTCATTAAGAGCAAAGTGGAAAACGAACTCATCAGCATGCTCGACGTCCCAATGGACAATCTCGTTGATGCGTCGTTCGGTGGCGGCGGTACTAAGTTTACGATGGTCGGTTTCAGCAATGATGTCTTGGTCTGGGACACGTCGACCATGAGCGTCGTGCAAACGCTTCGAGGTCACTCAGACTTCGTAACTCGAGTGGCATTCAATCCCCACGAAACGCAAATTGCATCCGCCTGTATCGACAAGAGCATCCGAATCTGGGATTTGGCGACTGGTATGACGACTCAGATTTTAACCGGACATCGCGATCTGGTCACGGACCTTTGCTTCAGTCCTGATGGCCGCAAACTTATTTCGTCTAGCTTGGACGCGTCTGTGCATGTTTGGAACGTCGATGACGGAAAGCGAATCTTTACATGGCGCGGACACCGAGGCCATGTTCAGGGGATCGATTTTCGACACGACGGCAAAGCCGTCGTGTCGATTGGACTCGACGGGTTACTCAATGTTTGGAGCCTCGATACTGGTTCACTCGTTCGCACAATTGATATCGGGGCACGAACGTATGATGTTGAATTCCTATTCGGATCCTCAATGGTCTGCGTGAGTGTCGCAAGGGACGCATCTCCGGGGGCCATTGAGTTTTGGGACACCAGCAACGGAAAACGTCTAAGGTCGATCAGTTCTGGATCTCGCGTCATTCAAAGTCTTGCTCTGAATCTCGAAGCAACGCGTCTGTTGACTTGTGATCAAAGTGGCGTTGTCAATCTTTGGGACGTCGAAAAAGAACAGGAACTGCTCACGTACGACGACTACCCACAAAACGGTAAAATTCTGTTTTGCCCTTCGCATTCGATATTTGCCGTAGCGAGTAGGTACATGCGTCCCTATTGTCGTCCGTTCGAAATCGCGAATCAGGTAGCAGAGATCCGCATCATTGATGGTTCAAGACCACACGAAGAGTTCGCTAATCGCTCGTCCGAAGATCCAGCCCGAGTGGCGAGGCCGCGACTCAGTGTTCGAAGAGAAGCGGACCGATATCTGATGTTGGCGTTGTCGGCTGCGCACAACGATTTTGCGGTCGCATTTCATCTGGGATTGTGGCTGAGTCAGGCGGTCGAATCTGATCCAAATTTCACGCCCGCGCTGCATTGGTTTCAAAGTGCGACTTCGCGATGGCAGGGAAAATTGGCCGGCAATCAGCAAAAGGACACCCATCTTGCACGAGATATGCTGTTGCCAGCCTCCGTTCGCCAAGTGCTTGAGAAGTATCCGAATGAAACGGATCTAGTTTCAAATCCACAGAAATCAACGCGAAAGGATCCTGCCTTCGACTCACAGCTTTCGCGTTGGCACGAGATTCAGAAGCAATTGATCAGCGCCGCAGAGCATGAGAAAAACAGGGATTTTGCCGACGCCCGCAAAATCTACCGGAGCCTCATCGACGAGACCATGAAGGAGACCAAGGATCCCATGGAGACTGTGGCCCACGTTGTCGTGCGTGGTCCGTTTTTGGTTTCACTCGATTCGGTGTACCAAAAACTTGCCAAACTTGAAGAGTTAGCCGGTGAACCGCAGGCAAGGGTGGCAGTACTGGAGGAACTCTGTGAGGTGATCAAACGTGGCATGCAGAAGAGCGATCCACAGGACTGGCTCACACTTGCAAATGTATTGTTTGGCATGGAACGCTTTGACGAGTCCGCAGCTGCCTATGAGAAACATTTGCAGATGAAAGAAAAAACATCGCTTATCCCCCCTGAAAATAGGTTCTCTTCATACATCCTCGCGGAAGATTTTCGAACGATTGATCTTCTGATGAGGTCCCGAAAATTGAGGCCGGTTGTTATTGAGGGAAGAAACCGTGATGGCAACTTAGAGTATCGCGGGAAATACGGTTCGGTGGATGGACCCTATTATTATCAGTGGGGAACGTCAGAGCAGGGCTTTATGACTTTTTCTGAAACGATAGGACTCAAGGGATTCGTACTAGTGCATCACCACAGTTTCACCGACTCATCGGGCCGTCGACTGCATTCCGGAATCTGGGAGCGTCCCTTGGCCCCCTCCGGTGGCCGCATTGAAGGTGAGACGCTCTATATGCGAAATTGGGATGCTGGAGAGGCGTTTGCACAGGATATGGTTAGCTTCGGCAGAGACAAATGGAGCGGGGGCAAGCAACTACTATGGATTGATGCTAGGCCGGGCGACCAACTTAGACTTGAGTTTTATCTGAATGCGGCGGGCAACTACGAGTTCGGAACCGTACTCACGACAGCACCTGACTTTGCAATCGTTGATCTGAAATTAAACGGGGTGGTGATCGCCAAGAGCATTGACCTCTACCGTCCGAATGTCGTTGGCGATACCGGAAGACTAGAACTCGGCACGCACGCTCTGAAGGCTGGGCGACAGCAACTCGTGGTTGAAATCAAGGGTGCAAACGAAGCCTCTACGAAAAAGCATGGCATTGGAATCGATTACCTTGAGCTAACCCCTGAAAAAGTTGATCAGGCCGCTGTCGAAAAGGACGCCATCAACTCAAATACAAAAAACGCATCTGCCACCGATCTGATTCCGCACAAATCGGATGTGGTTGCGCAAGAAAATCAACCGATCGAAACAAGTGCCAGTATTCCCAAAATGCTGTCATTCGATGCGTTTCAAACAGACTTCAATGAGAGGGCAGGCTTGAAGCAATGTGCCATGGATGTCTTTATTACGGTCGACCCAACGACAAAGAAACCATTGTACGGTATCAACTGGGGACCAGACGACGGACTGGATTTCATCGTTAGACATGGAATGTCGGACAGTGAGCTCAATCGGAAAACAACTGATGCTTTGCAACAGGGCTACAAACAGAAACGATTAAAGACAGTGGCCATCGACGGCGTGAATGTTCACATCGGTTTGTGGACAAAGCCAAAACACGCATCCAAGCCATGACGCGTTACGTTTGATTACAAGCCCATCAGCCAAGTCGCAATCCAGGAAATCGGGGGGCTGCTGAATTCGAAAATCGGTCAGAGAATCGTCGGTCGATGAACCGTGTTTTGGCACCCTATCTATTGAGCGTGTCTCCTTCACCTGACCCCGGTCGTGATCCCAGTATTGCGAAGCAAGGCATGAGAATCAATTACTATTTCCCATGTGTTCTGATGTGCGTGTTGATCGCATTTCTCGTGTCGTCGATGCCCGCTGAGGAACGCCAAAAGAGAGAATTAAAGCGGCAGCTTCACGAGCGCCGAGTTGCTTATCGTGATACGCTTCAAAAAGCTTTCGATATGCTGCAACGACGCTACATCAACGGAGCTGATGGCATTGATTGTAACTCGAAAGCACGTGCCGCTCTCTTAGAGGCAGAACTGGCCATTGAATTCGAATCGGAAATAAGGCTGGAAAAAGATCGAAGATAACGTTGATCACCTGACGCAAGTGGAACAGTTCCATGTTGCTCGATTCGAAAGTGGTTCATGTCGAATGGATGAGGTGAACCTAGCCATTGCGCATCGTATTCAAGGTGAAACCATGTTGCTTGAGGAGCAAGAACGCCAGCAGCGTCCTTAGCGACAACCCTGCAAAAGTACTGTTACAGATTTCAACGTAAATTTGCGATGATCGGAAAACCAATGGAGCTCGATAGCAAACAATCAGTTCAGAAGAAAATTCAAAATTTCTGCGGTTGATCCGATCCTTTTTGGCATCCTTAGATATAGATTGATTATGTCACCGCTTCTCACTGCGTTTGGGGGTTTCGATCATGAATCGTCTAAGGTGCCACGCAAACTTGTGGTTCGTGTTTTTCTCGGGATTCATGTTTTTTTACGTTGCGAGCACCGTCGCGTCGGTGAACGGCGATGATCCCAAGGACAAATCCAAGTACGAACAGCTCGAACAACAGTTGCACGGCTTGACCAATCAGGAATTACGGTCGCTTGCCGAAGACGCTACCGTACCTGCCCCGATCCGTGACCTGCACGTTTCGCCCGATCAGCTGAACAACGCACTGATTCAGGAGTTGGCAAGGCGACTCGAAACGCCGAAGACGCATACAGCCGAAACCAGCGAGGCCAAAGGAACAGCAACCGCTGATTCGAGCACTGACGAGGGCGATGAAGTTGACGACAAGGTCTCCGTCAAAAAAATGCTCGACGTGCCGGATGAAATCAAACTGGCGAATGTCAGCGTCGAGAGCTTTTTGGGAGCACCATTCGCTGTCGGCATGGTCGAGCTGAAGTATGAGCCGGGCCAAGGTCCCATCGTTTACCCGGACCAGCCACTGTTCTTAGATTCGACCGACCAGCGTGCTCACTACATCGCCTTTGATCTTTCGTACCAGCAACGCGATAACGAACCGACAATGATGGTGGATCGGATTCGCGTGTTGTTCTTGCTGCGAGGTTCGGCTTCGTGTCAGGTGTCGCTCCGGACGGTGGCGGG
>CAXBHV010000432.1:0-6124 GCA_963974855.1 uncultured Rhodopirellula sp.
CCGAGCATCGCTGAAGGTTCTGCTCGACCTCTCCCAAAACTGCGTTTGGGAGAGGTGACTTCAAACCGCAGGGCAGGGCAGCGTTATCGCTTCAACGCTTCGCTTAGAAAACTGTGCAGCGCCGCGGCAGGTTGGTAGCCCGTGCGGTGTCCCACAATCTTGCCTTCGGGAACGCCGATCAGTGTCGTCGGATACGCCGCGACGTCGATGCGTCCCAGCGTCGCTTCGTTCTCTTGTGGCGTCAGCAGGATTGCGACGAAGTCTTGTGCGACACGTTGCTCGACCGTTTCATTGCCCCACGTGTCACGCTTCATCGCGTCACAGTAAGCACAGTGATCAGTCGAGATATAGATCACCATGGGAACATTGCGTCGACGTGCTTCCTGCCATCCCGAACGCAACGTTCGGTGCCAGGTCACGCGAGGTTTTGCCACGTGGCTAAAAGGGGCCACCCCGGTATAGACCGGCATCTCGGCAACAGCGTTACCCGCGTGTCCACACGCTGTCATGATTGCAACCAATGCAACTGCCAAACCCATCATAGGCTTGGTACAAACCATGATTCGTTTCATGGCGGTTTCTCCGAAAAGAAATGGGAATATTTTGAAAAGCAACCTCTAGTAGGCGAGGCAGACTAAATACCCCAATCGACAAAGGCAACACTCATCCCCCATCAGAGAGTCAGGGCACGGCCTGAATTCACCAGTTTGGCGAACCCTATAGAGGCTGTTCTCAGCAGAAATCGAGCCATTTTGCTTTTCGCAAATTTGTTCCCAACACTCCTGCCTTGGAACAAACAGCCAAACGAGGCTCCGGCCTCGCATTTTCGATGTGCCTGCTGATAGAGAGCCTACCGGGACAATGCATTCCTAGGCGAGAGCCCAACACCGTGAAGGATTTTCTAGTAGCTACCTTCGCCAGAAGGTGGTGATTCGCATTTGCACGCCAACAATCCACGCTCTGGCGAGCGTAGCTACGAAACGCAAATGTTTAATTTCCGGCCTAAAAATCGTTCACGGCATTGGGCGGGAGGCTGCGGAACGAGCACCAAATCGGGACGTTAGAAATCCGTTGAGACACTCTCTCGAGACGCACGTGTCCCAAGGGCCCCCCATAAACCGTATGGACTTTTTGATCCGGCCGGGGTGGCACTGTTCGTACCAGCACTTAACGCATTGCAATAGACGCATGGCGTGTTTGAGTTACCTGCTTCAATCGAATCAGTAACGAACTTCACCGCACCATCGGCCATCAAGACATGCACGCCGCCTTGATGCCGACTGCTCGCCGGCGCAATCCCATAGGTGTCCGATTGACCGACCAAACAGACCTCGGAGTTGGGCGAGAGGATCGTATTGAATTGCGATTGCAGGGTGTGAAAGTCAGCCCATCGGTAGCCTCGCTGGGAAACGGCTCCATACACCTTCGCACTGCTCGTCCAAAACTGTGGTCGAGCCGTATCGATGTAACCAAGATCAAAACATCGTTTGGGATTGTTCGCTACTTTAAAAAATCCGCCCTTGGCATTGGAGAAACCCACGGATCGATTGTCGCGATCGCCTAAGCCCGTCATGATTTCGCCTACTGCGATCGTGTTGGACAAACCATCGATAAAGTCACGGAATTTAATACTCTTGCGTGGCACAAATGCACCGCGCAAACCACAACGGGCACGTTTCTTCGCGGTGGGGTCCCTATTGTACAACCAACGTGTTCCACTCCAAACCGTGACCCCATGTTCGGCATCATAGAAACCGTCGCCGGTGCAGGCGGCATAGTTCGTTCGCCCTAGCGAGGGAACACCACGGCCCGGATCGCTAGGACAGCGAAACGTTGGAATCTCAGTTGCCCACGGCGGATAGTTGCCATTCCATGGTCGAGGTCCAAACGCAGGCCAAATGTCGCCATCGGACTCCTGCATCGGCTCGCTCAACTGTTCCCACAACGCCTGCTGTTCGACAAACGGCAGCAGGCCCACCAAATAAGTCAGCTCGATGCGCGTAAACGCGGAACCATCTTTCTTGTCGGCAAGCGCGGTGCTATTGGTGTTTTCGTTGGTAGGCCCCACTCCGTGAATCGGTAATTGATGGTAGGCGGAATGATAATTGTGCAGCCCCAGCCCAATTTGCTTGACATTGTTGCTGCAACTCATCCGCCGCGCCGCTTCGCGAGCCGCTTGGACCGCAGGCAACAACAACCCGACTAACACGCCGATGATTGCGATCACCACCAGCAGTTCGACCAATGTAAAGGCAAGTGAAACGCGAGAAGAGACTCGTGTCGTCATGGCGGATCTTTCAAAACGATCCTGCTCAATTTCAGCCTGGCGATGCTTGAACGGCAACGTCAACCATTCGCTTGCGTCCGCACAACCTGTAGAGGAATTCGCAACCAGAGTCTTGCGGCTAGCCGCAACGTCGTGTTTGATTCCTTACTCTTCTCGTTCCGCCTCAGACGCCAACTCTTCCTCGGCCGCCTGAGCCATGATGTCGTCGTAAGAATACTCGTCACTCTCTTTGACCACACCACCACCCTGATCCCCACAACCCATCACAGGAATCATGAGTAAGAATAGCGCCGATAGAAAAACCGCTTCTTTTGCCCAGCCGGTTTTTCCAGCGATGGAAGGGTGTATGAATGACACACGTCGCAGAAGACCCATTAGCTGCCCCCGAAGTTGCAAGCTGACAGAGTAGGTTAAATAGAACTAGAACAAACGTACAACTGTTGTAACGCATTCACGCTACATTGCCAGTTTTTTGTCGCGAAGTTTTAGTTCAAAACCATGCTTTGGAGTTAGGTTTGCCGAAGTCCAGTTCGCAGTCGATCTTGTTTTTGATCCACGCGGCAGTGAATACTTCGCGACATTGGAGGCTTGGGTACCTTCACTACCTGCCTTAAATCCCCAGTGCTTGGGTAAGCAACCCTTGAATCGCCGAAATCTGGGACTTCGTGACGTAGATACGGTCACCGGCTCGCAGAGCGTAGTCGGATTCAGGAAGCACGACCGAGTGGCTATCGTTCATACGAACTTCCATACGTATCCCACCAATCGCTTGAGGCGAGCTCCGATAGAGGACGGCGTTCACGGCTCCGAGTTTCTGCATCACTCCGGTCTGCTTTAGCAAGTCGCTGACAAAAACCGACCGGCCACTCGATTCAGGTGGCAGGGGTAGGATGCGAATGGGTTCATCGGCGACTTGCAAAACGAGCGAGTTTTCCGCCTGAGCTTGACGAACTTTCTGATACGCCTCTGCATCCATCGTTTCATCGAGCCCTCGGTAGCCTCCCGCTACGCCCGCAGCCACATAGTTTGCCCCTGGCTCAGTGGGACTGAATCCTGGCAAATTGAAAGCGGAACAGCCAACACTCGATCCAGTGACCAGAACGCCAACCACGAGAGCCAAGGCGAAACTCGCCGAGGAGGGGGAGGCCAAGCCCAAGCGTTGGTCGCCTTTGGAAGATGGGCACATGAGATGTCTCGATAAATGAATGTCAGTGTTAAACTTTGCCGGTTAGGTCAGATAAACCATCCAATCGACATTTGGGAGCCAAATCATCACTAAAAACCGAAAAGTCATAAAATTCACTGAAGAACCGGGCAAGAAATGCTGTTTCCTGCTTCACGTGGCGACCATCGCTCGCTATAGTTCCGGGCTTCCCAGAAATTGAAATTTTGCTTTTTACCACGCTAAGTGGCGGAGAAGATCGATGGCACGGCAATGTGAAACGTGCGGTAAGAGCGTCCAAATGGGCAACCGAATCGAAACACGTGGTAAGGCCAAATACCTTGGTGGTGTTGGTACGAAGATCACCGGATGTACACGCCGGAAATTCGTCCCTAACCTCCAGAAAGTGCATGTAACCATGCCTAATGGCCAGAACAAGACAATGCGAATTTGCGTTCAATGCATCCGCAGTGGTGCTGTACGCAAGACGGTGAAAACCAAGCCGTTTGACGTTAGTGGCGCCAAGAAATAGCGTTATTTGCGTGTGACGGGCGTTTAACCCACTCACGAGGAAAATCGATGGCCCTCTCTGCGGATGATGTTCGGCGACTAGCCCTGCTTGCTCGTCTTGAGCTTTCCGACGATGAAGTCAATGCGATCGGACCCCAGATCACCAAGATCTTGGGGTTCGTTGAACTATTGTCTGAACTCGACACAGAGGATATCGAACCGATGACAACGGCGCTGGACGTCGATAATCGCTGGCGCGCCGATGAATTGCAGCCAAGCTTGACCAATGATCAAGCCTTGCAAAATGCTCCGGCACGCGACAACGACTGCTTTCTTGTTCCTCCCGTTCTCGGCACTGCCGGAGCGAAGAGCTAGGAAATGCTGGGGTTGGCCGATCCGATTCAGAACGGATTTGAAAGCTTAGTGCCCCCATTGGTTGCGATCCTCCTTGCGATTGCGACGCGCCGAGTTGTCCTCCCCCTAGCAGCGGGTGTTTTTTCCGGTGCAGTGCTGCTTGCGCGCGCCGACCCGCAAAAATCGTTCATCGATTCGTTTTTCATCTTTGCCGGCGCGATCGACGCCAGTCTTCGCGACTTTGATCACCTCCAAACACTCGCCTTCACGCTTTTGCTTGGTGCGATGGTGGGGGTGATGGAAATCGGCGGAGGGATCGAGGCGCTGATCGCAAAGCTTTCTCGCTGGATTCGCTCGCGACGAAGTGCCCAAGCGATGATTTCGCTCAGCGGACTGGCCATCTTCTTTGACGATTACGCCAACACGCTATTGATTGGCGGAACGATGCGGTCGACAGCCGATCGCTTTGGACTCTCGCGAGCAAAATTAGCCTACCTTGTCGACAGCACGGCGGCTCCCGTCGCGGGACTTTCCCTCGTCAGCACCTGGGCTGCGATCGAGATCAGCTACATGAGCGAAGGACTCGCCGACGCAGGAATCACCGACCCGTCTGCGGGTTTCGCATTGTTTATCCAGTCGATTCCGTATCGTTTTTATCCGATCCTGGCGATCGTGATGGTGTTTTTGATCTCGATCACGGGACGCGATTTCGGAGCAATGAAACGAGCCGAAGAGACTTCGGCAAACCGCTCACCCAACTCTCCCACCGCAAAGCTGGAAACCGCGACGCCGTCTCGCCCACCCTTACTCTGGCTTGCTGCGGTTTTGCCGATCGTGGGCTGCGTCGCGGCACTGGGAACGACGCTGGTGGTGACGGGTTGGCAATCCGATTCCAGCGTCGCCTCGGCCGGCGTGTTGCAAGATACGATTGAAATCCTCGGCAACGGCAAATCCTACCTTGCCTTGATCATCGGCGGCGCGGTGGGACTCGCGACCGCATGGCTGACCCATGCAAAGTTTGGCAAATGCGAATTCGAGACCCTCGTCATGGGAACATTGCGAGGCGGATGGCAAATGATGCCAGCGATGATCATCCTTTGGCTCGCCTGGGCGTTGAGCGGAATGACCGGCGAGGACGCACTGCAGACTGGGGATTATCTATCGAGCCTACTTTCTGATCGGCTCGATCCGCGAGCTCTCCCAACGGTGGTGTTTGCCCTTGCCGGCTTTGTCGCCTTTTCGACTGGCACCAGCTGGGGCACGATGGCCATCCTGACTCCCCTCTCTGTTACGCTGTCACTCGATCTTGATCCAAGCGGTGGCCCCGGCGGAGCGATCTGTCTGGCAACAACCGGTTCCGTCTTGGCCGGCGCGATTTTCGGCGACCACTGCTCTCCGATTTCCGATACCACTGTCCTGTCGAGCCGAGCCTGTGGATGTGACCATCTGCAACATGTCCGCACCCAAATGCCTTACGCGCTGGTGGTCGCATTTGTCTGTGTCATCCTCGGCTCGATCCCCGCGGTCCTGGGGGTTCCCCCTTGGGTTTGTCTGATCATGGGAACGATCACACTGACGCTGATCGTGCGTTTTCTTGGCAAGCATCCAACGCCGTGAATGATTCTCCAGTAGCTACCTTCGCCAGAAGGTGGTGAGTCGCATTTGCGCGCCAACAATCCACGCTCTGGCGAGCGTAGCTACGAAACGCACATGCTGTAATTTGCAGCCTAAAAATCGCTCACGGCGTAAGCCTGGCCCGCTAAAACGTTGGTGTTGTCGTGATTTTTGGTTGCGCTGGCTTTCTGCTACCT
>CAXBHV010000433.1:0-6115 GCA_963974855.1 uncultured Rhodopirellula sp.
TGATGGACTGAGTCACGAAGACGCGATCCGCGACAGCGTGGTTCGCGTGCTGATGTCTCCTCACTTTTGTTATCGCGTCGATCTGCCGGGTGATGGCGGTGGTGAAACGATTGCATCGCCGCGAACGCCGGGCGTGCAGCCGCTCGATGATGTGGCGCTGGCGAACCGGCTGAGTTACTTTTTATGGTCCAGTATGCCTGATCCGGCGCTGATGGAACTTGCCGAGTCGGGGCGTTTGCACGAACCCGGCGTGTTGGTCGACCAAGTTCGCCGTATGCTGCGTGACGAGCGTGTGCATGGTTTGGCGACGGAGTTCGCAGGTAACTGGCTCGATTTTCGGCGGTTCGAACAGCATAACGGAGTCGATCGAGGCCGTTTCCCTCAGTTTACCGATGAATTGCGGCAGGCAATGTATGAGGAACCGGTTCGCTTCTTTTTGGACGTGATCGATCGCGATGCTTCGCTGCTAGAGTGTTTGTATGCGGATCACACCTTCGTGAATCCCGAGTTGGCGAAACATTATGGCGTGCCCGCCGAACAGATTGCGGATTCTGTTCATGGTTGGAGCAAACTCGACGGGGCAAGTCGCTGGGGACGTGGCGGAATGTTGCCGATGGCTGTCTTTTTGACGTACAACTCGCCGGGGCTGCGTACCAGTCCGGTCAAACGCGGGAACTGGGTGGTCAAACGGATGCTCGGCGAGAATGTGCCCGCGCCGCCAGCGACGGTTCCCGAGCTTCCCGAAGACGAATCCAAACTCGGCGATCTGACGCTTCGCGAGGCGCTTGCCCGTCATCGTGCGGATGCGAGTTGTGCGAGCTGTCACGAGCGGATCGATTCCTTTGGACTCGCTTTCGAAGGCTATGGACCCGTGGGCGAATCGCGTGACACCGATCTTGGCGGCCGCGCCGTGGATGACACCGCGGTGTTTCCGGACAAGAGCGAAGGCAGCGGACTCGCCGGACTGCTGCAATACATTCGCGACCAACGACAAGACGACTTTGTTGAAAACTTGTGTCGTAAAATGTTGGCCTATGGACTTGGGCGAACACTGCAACTTTCGGACGAAGCAACGATTGCTCAGATGCGGTCAACTCTGGCGAAACAGGATTACCGTTTCAGCAGCATGATCGAAGTGATTGTGACGAGCCCGGCGTTTCTGAATAAACGAACCCACCTGGAACTCGATTGAGGAAGACAAGCATGAACCCATCCCAACAAAAAAACGTCGGCAAGACGACGTCGCATCGGATGTCTCGCCGCACGCTACTGCGGGGAACCGGCGTCGCGATGGCGCTGCCGTGGTTGGAATCGATTCCGGTTTGGGGAGCCGAAACGGTGGTGGGCAACGAGCCCGGCGTTTCGCCCAAACGCTTTGCGGCGGTCTTCATGGGGTGCGGCATCAACAGCGACCATTGGTGGGCCAAGGGAAATGGCGACCAGATGGAGTTGGGTAAAAGTTTGCAGCCGATGGAACCGCTCAAGCACAAGATGAATTTCATCACCGGGCTGTTCAACGAAAATGCGACAGGTGTTGGCATCCACCCGGGCCAGACCGGGAATATCTTGTCGGGAGCATCGCTGCAAAAGGGATCCGAGCTGCGTGGCGATATCAGCATGGATCAAATGCTGGCGAACCATTTCCAAGATCAGACGGCCGTGCCCAGTATGGTTTTGGGATGTGAGCAACCGGTGACCGGTTATCATGAAACCAACTTTTCAATGGCCTACAGTTCGCACATCTCGTGGCAGAATTCGACGTCCCCGGTGCCAATGGAGGTCTATCCATCGCTCGCCTTTGACGCGTTGTTTGACAATCACGGCAGCCGTCGTAACGAGAGCATCCTGGACCGCGTTCGTGAAGACGCCGTGTCGCTGAGTCACCGAGTCAGCTCGGCGGACAAGGCGAAATTGGAAGAGTACTTGAGCAGCGTCCGTGAAGTCGAAAAGCGAGCCGCGTCGATGCGGGCGGCTCGCGACAAGGCCGCCTCGCGAGCCAAGGATCATGGCAAAACGATCGCGATGATGAAACGGCCTGACGATGGATTGCCCGAAGACATTCGCGAACACATGCGGTTGATGTGCGACATCGTCGCGCTCGGTTTCCAGAGCGACAAATCTCGCGTTGCCACGCTGCTGCTAAACCGCGACTTGTCGGGGTTGTTTTATCCGTTTCTGGATGTGCAAAGCACGCATCACTCGGCGTCGCACCGCGACAAGTCGGACGAATATGAACGGATCTCGCGGTACTACTGCAGCCAGTACGCTTACTTGGCCAGCAAGTTGGATGCGATGCCCGAGGGGGACGGCACCGTGCTGGACCATTCATGTTTGCTGTTCATTTCGAGCATGTGGTCGGGAAATGCACACGATTCAAACAAGGTTCCCGTATTGTTGACCGGCGGTTTGTCGGGCGAACTCGAAACCGGCCGCGTGCTCGATTACATCGACAAGGGAAACGAGAATCGCAAACTGTGCAGCATGTACCTTTCG
Organism: uncultured Rhodopirellula sp.; assembly: GCA_963974855.1. Classification (GTDB taxonomy): domain Bacteria; phylum Planctomycetota; class Planctomycetia; order Pirellulales; family Pirellulaceae; genus Novipirellula. Next base: position 2,494 of record CAXBHV010000433.1, read on the forward strand.
ATTATGGATCGGATGGACATCAAACTCGATCACTTTGGTGACGCCGAAAAACGGCTCGCCGATCTGTGATCGGAATCGTAGTGGACGAGGCAACGAGTCCCTCACCCAAGGCTCAATCCCACGGACTCGTAGCCTCGTCCACTACGTCCCAGCTAATTCGAAGGACTCGTAGCATCGTCCACTACGAAGGTTCCCGGTGTGTGAACGTGGGATTGAGAATCCATTTGCCAAAATCTATTGACTCTGAGGCAAATTCCAGCGTGACTCGCCGGGTGGGATGCCTATAATCTTTGGAATTGAGACCGTTAAGGCGGATCGATGATGGATGATCCAACCATGATTCAACTCGCTTGAACCCTTCCGCCTACGCTGTTCTTCCCCCCAATCTCTCTCGGTGAACCTACAGCGAGTGCCGAGAGCCCACCCTGATCGCTGCCCAGGAGTTTTGCGAGTGCACTTCTCTGTTCGTGTCGCCATGGCCCTCGTGTTTTCGGTGGCGCTCAAGTCCGCTTCGGATGCCAGCGAAAGTGCGGTGTTTTTTCGTGGGCTGAATTTGAATGGCCCCGAGGTCGTCATCGATGGACATGCTTGGGAAGGCCGCGAATCGAAAAACTACGTTTGCACCGACAAAGCATTCGAACAACAAAATGTCCCGCTTGTGCCGTCGACCGATGCGGATCGAGCGAAGATGATTCGCAGCAGTCGCTGGAACGGAAATCGCATCGAGCTTAAAAATCTTCCTGGCGGCACCTTCACCGTGTTCCTGTATGTGTGGGAGGACAACCGCGCCGAAACGTACGAGATTCGCGTCGATGGCAAGACGGTGGTATCACGATTCAACAGCGGCGGTGCGGGCAAGTGGCAAAAGCTAGGGCCCTGGTACGTCGATGTCAGCAAGGGATCGATCGAGCTGACCAGCAAGGGAGGTGCGGCGAACTTTTCCGGCATCGAGCTGTGGCGTGGCAAGCATGACGGATCAAACGATCCTCCGATCACGGACGAGCAATTGGCGTTCTTCGAAAGTCGCATTCGCCCGCTGCTGGCCACGCATTGTTACGAGTGTCACAGCAGCGAAAGCGATGAACTGCAAGGCGGATTGCTGGTTGATTCGCGTCCGACGATGCGTCGTGGCGGTGACACTGGACCTGCCGTTATCCCAGGCGATGTCGAACATAGTTTGTTGATCCAAGCGGTGCGGTACGACGATGCGATGGAGATGCCGCCAGATGAAAAATTGTCGGACGCCGAGATAGCGGATTTGGAAAGCTGGGTCAAAATGGGGGCTCCTGATCCTCGCAGCGACGCCACTCGTTTTGTTCGCAAGAAGATCGATGTGAACAAGGCTCGTCAATTTTGGTCGTTGCGACCGATCGCGGATCCTATCCCGCCGGAACCCACGGATGCGAGCTGGGGATACAACGAGATCGATCGTTTTGTCGCAGTCGGACTCGACCAGCACGGGCTGCGTCCGATTGGCGACGCGGATAAACGCACGCTGATCCGGCGAGCGACCTACGATTTGATCGGATTGCCTCCGTCGCCCGACGAGGTCGCTTCCTTTTTGGCGGATGAATCCTCGGACGCTTTTGCAAAGGTTGTCGATCGGTTGTTGGAATCACCTCATTACGGCGAGCGTTGGGGGCGACACTGGATGGACTTGGTTCGTTATGCCGACACCGCAGGCGATAACTCGGATTATCCGATTCCAGATGCCTATCGGTATCGCAATTACATCATTGATTCGCTGAACGCCGATAAACCGTACGACCAATTTTTGCGAGAACAGATCGCAGGCGACTTGTTGCCTGCGGCAACGGATAATCAGCGGAACGAGCAAACGATCGCGACGGGGTATCTGGCGATTTCGCGGCGATTCGGCTCGGTAGTCAAGGACTATCCACAACATTTGACGATCGAAGACTCGCTCGACAATATCGGACGCACGGTGTTGGGGATGACGATCACCTGTGCTCGATGTCACGACCATAAATTTGATCCGATTTCACAAGACGACTACTACGGATTGTATGGCATATTAGCAAGCAGCCGATATCCCTTTCCGGGAATCGAACTTGATTCTAAACCGCGAGACTTTGTGCCGCTGGTAGAAAAAGGCAATCCGGGCAAGACGCTTGTCTATGCGATGGCCGACGGAGATGTGGATGACGCTGCCGTTCATCTGCGTGGCGAACCACAAAAGCCCGGCGATGTGATTCCTCGCCGCTTTCTCGAAGTGTTGGGCGGTCAGACGTTGTCTGCCGAAGAGACTCGGCACAGCGGCCGATTGTCATTGGCAACGTGGTTGACCGCCGCGGATAATCCGCTCACCGCTCGCGTGATGGCCAATCGTATTTGGCATTATCACTTCGGCACGGGGCTTGTGAAAACGCCCAGCGATTTTGGTGTGCGTGGATTGCCGCCGACGCATCCTGAGTTGCTCGATTGGTTGGCGTCTCGCTTTATCGCTGACGGCTGTTCGATCAAGCAGATGCATCGACGCATCATGCTCTCTCGGACTTATCAACTGAACTCGCAAGGCGACCACCACGCGACCGCTATCCAAGCCGATCCCAATAATGATTGGCATTGGCGGTTCAATCGCCAACGACTCGATGCGGAATCACTGCGTGACACCCTACTTCTGCTCAGCGGCGAATTAGACACGCGAATGCCACGCGAACCGCATCCGTTTCCGTCATCAGACAAGTGGAAATACACTCAGCATCATCCGTTTCGTGACGTTTATGATACCAACCGGCGAAGCGTGTATTTGATGATGGCTCGGCTCAATGCACGACCCTTTTTTACGACGTTTGACGGTGCCGACCAAAACGCCAGCACGTCGGTGCGTGACAGCAGTGTGACGACGGTGCAGTCGTTGTATTTGTTGAATGATCCTTTCGTGCATGAGAAAGCAGCGAAGTTGGTCGCTCGATTGCTGCAGCTGGATCTGGATCACGACGCCCGTTTGGCATTGGCGTACGAATTAATCCTTGGACGTCCACCCACCGCGGCCGAACGCAGCGACATCACCGAGTGGATGCGGTTGATGAATGATGCATTGAAGCAGTCTGAAAATGACAAAGCGGTTCGCGAGCGAGAGACATGGACGGCGTTCACGCGATCGATGCTGCGAACGAATGAGTTTCTGTATGTTGATTGATCCAACCCACCGATTGTTGACACGATGAATCTACCCCGCGTTACGCGTCGCAACTCGATCCGCTCGCTGATTGGCGGTTCAATCTTGTTCCCCGCCATCGTTTCTGAATTGATGGCGGCCGAGCAACCCCCGTCGCTGCCGAGCGGACCGTTGACGCCGAAACCGCCGCATTTTCCGGCCAAGGCCAAGCGGATCATCATGGTGTTTGCCACAGGTGGTGTCTCGCATATCGACACGTTTGATACAAAATCGTCGGGCAAAGGCCGTGACGGCAGCGGCAAAGACAAGTTGATGGGCAGCGTGTTTCCGTCGAGCGCGAACAAGCAATGTGGAACCGTTGTCAGCGATCTGTTTCCGCACCTTCGCGATTCGATGCAAGACATTTGTTTGATTCGATCGATGAAGTCGGCCCACTTTGATCACACCGAAGCGGCGGTGGGGATGCACACGGGGTCGGCA
>CAXBHV010000434.1:0-6113 GCA_963974855.1 uncultured Rhodopirellula sp.
CCCGGTGCCTTACGGCCCACGGCTCACCACTGAAATTGACTTTTCGATTAAAACGACAGCCCGCGAGCCGCCCGGTCTAATTCGAACGTTTCACTCGCTGCAACCGGGCGGCTCGCGCCGCACCGCTATCAATGTAGATGGCATTGGATTGCCGGTCGCCGCAATTTAACAATATTGGTGAGCTAGTGGCAGAAGACTCCTTTTCAGTTTGCCCTCTGCACAGAGAATCCTTGCGTTAGAATAGACCGCGAGCACACATGAGCTCAATCGATTACTGCTGTTCCTCTTTACTTACTGCTGGTACCCACCGTTGGATCTTCCCGTCATTCCGTCCTCTGCAATTCCCGGCACCGCGGCTCAAGATTCCGGCGATGGCGTCGATCAACGCATTCATCTGTTGGATCTCGATGTCGATCAGCTACGGACTTGGCTCGTCGAGCAAGGCCAGCAGGGGTTCCGAGCCAAACAAATCTGGAATTGGATCTACCAACGTCGTGCGTCCACGTTCGCCGAAATGACCGATCTGCCGAAAAAGCTCCGCGAGCAGCTCGAGCAGCATTTCGTGATCTTCCGCTCCAGCGAGGTCGAAGCGGTTTGCTCGTCCGACGGTACCGACAAATTGCTGGTTCGACTGTTTGACGGGGGCGAAGTCGAATGTGTGCTGCTTCGCGATGGCATTCGCCGCAGCATTTGTGTCAGCAGCCAAGTCGGCTGTGCGATGGGATGCGTGTTTTGCGCCAGCGGACTCGACGGAGTGGACCGCAATCTGACGCGAGGCGAAATCCTGGAACAAATGCTGCGTCTGCAGTCGCGTTTGGGCGAAGACGAACGACTCAGCCACATCGTGATGATGGGGATGGGAGAACCACTCGCCAATCTGGATCGCGTGTTACCGGCACTTGACGAAGCACGGAGCCCCGAGGGACTGGGGATCAGTCCCCGGCGAATCACGATCAGCACCGTCGGGCTTCCCCCGGCAATCGATCGGCTTTCCAAGCATGGCGTGCCCTACAACTTAGCAGTCAGCCTGCATGCACCCAACAACGAACTGAGAACTCAGCTAGTTCCCGTGAACAAGAAAATCGGTATCAAAGCGGTGCTCGATGCGGCGGATCGCTATTTCGAGGCCAACGGACGTCGCTTGACGTTTGAGTACGTCTTGCTCGGTGGTTTGAACGACTCGGATGACTGTGCGCATCAACTGTTGGGGATTCTTCGCCGGCGGAACGTCATGCTAAACGTGATTCCGTACAACCCGGTTGCCGGTTTGCCGTATGTGACACCCAATTCCAAAGCCATTGCCGACTTCAAAGACATTTTGGTTTCGGGCGGTGTGAACGTAATGTTCCGGCAACGCAAAGGCAGCGAGATCGATGCCGCCTGTGGCCAATTGCGTCGCAACCGCCAATCGGTCTAAGCAGCGTCTATTTGACCCATCCGACGAAAAGGTCGTGCGGCTTTTAAGCAGAGCGGTAGCAACCGCTTACTTCACCCTCCCGGCGAAGACAGGGAGGGTCGGAAATCGAGCCTTCAGCGAGAATTCCGGGGAGGGCCTGCGGTGCCATTGCCCTTGCAACTCGTCGCTCGCTGCATAATCGGCACATCCGGCACGCGTTGCCGAGATGCATCCCCGCATGTGGGCTGGCTGACATAAATTTATCGGCATTTCTTTCATCGTGTGCAAAACTTTTCATAACAAAGCTTTGCAAGGAATCGTCAGCGCGGGGGCGGTGGTGATTGGTAAACGCAAAGCTGTCCAATATCCCACCTAACGAGCATTCTGCTATGAAACGTATTGCTGCTTTCTTGTTTGTTGTTGTCGCTGCGAACACCTCTGCTTCCGCACGCAGCCCATTCCAGTTGTTCCGTTCGTCGACTCCTTCGCGGCCTTCTCACTCACCTCAGCAACAACGTTCGGCTACAGAAAATCCGCTCAGCATGAGCGACGAACAACTCGAAAAGATCTACGGACCGAGCATTCTGGTGCACGAGGTCCAAGTCGCTGAGAAAACAAACGCTGCGAAAGCAGACACCACAACACGATTTGTGACTCAACCCGCAGACGACCAATAACGGACCGCAACGTCGGTATCCCTGATTTCATCAAAAGTAACGTGCCATGTATAAGCAAAGTTTGATCGCAATCGTCTTGGTAGCTTCCACGCTGAATATTGTCAGCGCGCAGGACCATACGCATCGGCGTCGAGGCGTCATCCTTGGCGGTCTCGCCGGCGCTGCACTCGGTGCTGCGATTGGCGACAAAGGGAATAATGAAACGACGGGAGCCCTGATCGGTGGTGCCGTCGGTGCGATCGCCGGTGGCACGATCGGCAACGACAAGGATGCACGAATCGAGCACAACCGAGTCTATCATTCTGCTCCGCCACAGCACATTCACTCGTACCCTGGATACACGCAGCCTGCGTACCCCAATTCTGCCTATCCACATTCCGGTTATCCGCAGTACCGTTCGACGTCGCCGTACCCGTCTCCATCGCCGTATCCGTCTTCATCGGCCTATTCGGGGCACTCCAGCATGGAGATCGCTCCACCGCCGACGATCTATCGAAGTCGGCCCGATTGGCAAGCGGAACCCCAATACATGGGCCCGCTGTCGCCGCTTGACGTTGTCTCGATGAAACGTCGTGGAGTTTCCGACGCCACAGTAGTCAAGCATCTGCAAACCTACGGCATCACGATGCCGCTAAGTGTGCGAGACATCATGGGGATTCACGACCAAGGCGTTTCCGAGTACGTCATCGATGCGATGCAAGTCGCCCCCGTGATGCAGCCCGCCTCGCAGAGTTCTTCAACATTGACTTCGCCCACACTGCACGGCCCTCGGTAAACAGCCGGTTAGCGCTGGCGGCTCGCGCCGCTCCGCTACAAAAAGCACCTTGTTCGTGCCAAAGTAGATGGCATCGGGATCACGCTGTGCCGCTATCAAATGTGATAACGGCGAAATCACGTTTCGTTGCCGGTCACCAAACGTGACGGCAGATGGCTGGCGGAATTCAGCCAATGCAGTTGCCACGCTTTGCCGTCGTAATCCAATTTGGTGATTCCGGTGTTGACGAGGCCGCCGATCTTTTCGACATCGGTTACATTCGAAAGCATCTTCGTCAACAAACATCGTTTGAAGTCCGCATGGATGACCGCGACGATCGTTTTGCCACTGGCTCCGAACGATTGAATTAATCGCTCGGTCACGACTCCCGCTCTCGCGTTGGCCTGGTCATCCGTTTCTCGTTTGTTGCCAGCCCACCAACCCGCACTGGTGATCGTTTCGTCGATGATACAGTCGTGGGGCAAAGCCGAAAATTCTTTTTCAATGCTCTCGCGTCCCATTCCTGGTCCACCCTCGGTTGCACTGGGACCATAGCCACGGAAACATCCTCCGCGTTCAAAAACATTGTGCCAAACGTGAACACGCTGCGGTGATTGGTCGACAATGAATCGAGTGGTTTGGATCGAGCGACGAAACGGGCTTGTGATCAACGTGTCGATCGATAGTGTGCTCGTCCACTTGGCAAGGTATTCTGATTGCAACCGGCCACGCGCGGTAATCGCAGGATCCTCGATCCGCTGATAGGGCCGCATGGCATTGTTTTCGCTCTCCGCGTGTCGAATCAGGTAAAGTTGCATCGTCGATTTAGATGTCCGCGTGTGCAGCCAAGTTCCCCGCGCGGCCCAGACCGCGGAATTACAGGCGTTTCGATTAAATGAGAGAGTGAACGACCGACGCGTCACCCACGCCAGCAACCTCAATTCTAGGGATCACAAGCAATATTGCGAGACGCCGCTCGAGGAGAATCCTCCGTAGCAATACTCGGTTCGCAACATCCCCTGATACTGCAACATTCCAATGCCGACAAAAACATCTTCAACGATTGAGAGTCAGACGATGTCTCGAAGCAAACGAGTTTCCATTGGCCTAATCTCTGTACTTTTCGTTGCGGCGGGAATCAACCACTTTGTCTCACCGGGAGCTTACTTGAAGATCATGCCGGAATATCTGCCGTGGCCGCTAGCACTGATCTACATCTCGGGGTTCTTTGAGGTGGCTGGCGGCATTGGCATAGCAATACCTCGATTGCGGCGAGCGGCCGGATGCGGACTGGTCGGATTGCTGGTTGCCGTATTTCCAGCGAACATTCACATGGTACTGAACCCAGATCAATTTGCGTTCATTCCGTCATGGGCGTTGTTGGCCCGATTGCCACTGCAAGGCGTGCTGATCGCGTGGGTGTGGTGGGCATCGGTGCATCGAACAGATTCTTGAAAGGGATCGTCAGGTCTTCGATAATCCATTTCCTTTGTCCGTCAATGTTTGCAGGTTGGATCGATACCGCACTGCGGGCCTCCAGCAATGTAGACTTTGCAAGCCGACGGCGCTAGTTCGACTGTCGTTTTAATCGAAAAGTCAATCCCAGTAGTGAGCCGTGGGCCGTAAGGCACCGGGTAATGCGTGGCACCCGGCCGCGCAAACACGAGCGTCTCACTAAACCAACAACCCGCCAGTTCGACCGTCCCACTTTTTTGTTTTTTCCGTAATTGTGAGCCGACGGCGCAAGCTGCGGGCCTTATTTTGCCAACGTTTTAACGAGCCGCGGCCCGACGCTAGCGCGTTCGGCTCACAAAAGGGGACAGGCGAACTAGCTGCGGTCGAGGTGAAACCCTCATTCAGAGGCCCGCGGCTAACGCGGTCGGCTCCGCGAACCTCAGTCGCTTCCTCTTGTTTCCGTCACTGAAACAAGATCGAGCGGAAGGATTGTTAACGGTACTAAACTCCCAAAATCTCACGCGATTTTCGCGGCCTTCTCTGCTTCGCCGGGCGAGTGCAGCAAGACGTTGCTACAGACGGACCGGGGAACGCACAGCTTGTGTGTTTCGCCAGCGGAGTTCAGACTTTGCCAATACTTTTAGCCTGCTGGCGAAACTGGGACGGCGTCACGCCCGTCGCGGCGCGGAAAGCCCTTGTGAAGGCGCTCTGGTCATAGAACCCACTTGAAAATGAAATATCCGCGATTGTCTTGTCTGTATCGAGCAGCAGACGCGACGCCGTAGCAACGCGTGTCTGGCGAATGAATTGACTGGGGGTCAACCCGAACAATCGTTTGGTCAGCCGGGCCAAGCGTTGCAGCGACATCTTTGCGCGTTCCGCTAACATCGAAGGGGTGCCAATCTCAATCGGGTTTTGTTCAAAGAACTCGAGCGCAAGTGCAAACTCATTGGGAATGATATCGGTTTCAACCGGCACACGGACGTCGCGTGAAAAGCCCACCAGCCCGATAGTTTCACCATCAGGTGTGACAATAGGCAACTTCGTGGTCAGACACCAAACCGGCTTATGAGGACGATGCCATTGCATTTCAAGGTGGCCAACCAAGGCGCGTCCCGTCCGCAGGACTTTGGCGTCTTGTTCCGCGGGGACTTGGCCAAAATCGCCAGGGCAAATTTCAGAGGGGCGTTTACCAATTGCATCGGCAACACGTTTCAAGCCATGCCGTTTCGCTAGCGATTCATTGACGCACACGTATTGTCCGTGTTCATTTTTGACAAAAAACGCGACATCATCTGCTTGATCGAAAAGCTGACCTAACAACCCCACTTCAATGCTGGTGATCTGCCTTGCAGCAAACTCGGTCGTTTGTTTTAACCATTGGTTCATGGATGTTAGTCCTTGCCGGGGGCGTCCGCGAAGGTAGTGGCGGCTAATTCGAGGCGATCTCTTTTTATCTCGGTTCAGACCCGTTAACGGAATACTTCACGTTACCGAGTGTTCCATGAATAAAAAAGAGCCAAGTCGTGTTCGTCGCGGGTTTCGGTTCGACTGAGACGTCCAGCGACTCAACAGGTGTCGCAAATCATTCACGCGGTGTCGCAAATTGTCCTTGAGCCCTGCGGGGCCAGATCGAATCGGGGGGCTTCGATTGTGCGCAGATTTATCGTGTGCAGATCCATTGTGCGCGTATTCATCACGCCGCAATCGTTTCATCCAAGAGCGAATAGAACGCATGCGCTATTTTGACAGAGCGACATTTTCATGTAGATGTCCTTTGCACATTTTAAATGCAATGGTTTCTTCGATACCAACACTCTGCATTTCCTAA
>CAXBHV010000435.1:0-6107 GCA_963974855.1 uncultured Rhodopirellula sp.
GAGTCCTCGCTGTCGACCGAAGCGTTGACGCAATTGGCAACGTACTGGCAAGCCGCACGCGAATTCTATCTGCCGTTCGAAAGCAGCGTGTTGCCTGCCACCGGCGACCTCTACGAACACGAGATGCCTGGCGGACAATACACCAACTTGTATCAACAAGCTCGTGCACTGGGGCTCTCTGATCGCTGGGCCGAAGTATGTAAAGCTTATGCTGGAGTGAATCGCTTGTTCGGCGACATCGTCAAAGTCACCCCGACGAGTAAAGCGGTCGGTGACATGGCGTTGTTCTTGGTCGCCAACGAGATGTCAGCCGAAGATGTTTTGACCGCAGACAAATCGCTTGCCTATCCCGCCAGCGTGATTGATTTGATCGGCGGACGGATGGGACAACCGCCAGGCGGATTCCCCGACGAAATCATCAAGATCATCTTGGGTGACCAGAAACCAGTGCTCAACCGGCCCGGTGATTCAATGCCTCCGGCCGATGTTGCTGCCGCTCGTGCTGCAGCGGCAAAGCTGACCGGCGATCCCGAAAACGACCGCGCCGCGGTAACGCATCTGCTGTACCCAAAAGTGTACGAGGACTTTGCCAAACACCGCAACACCTACGGCGATGTCGATCACATTCCGACCCCCAACTTTTTCTACGGACAAGAACCAGGCGAAGAAATTGCGGTCGATATCGAACCCGGCAAACGCTTGATCGTCAAATTTTTGGCGGTCGGGGTACCCCATCCCGATGGCACGCGTACCGTTTTCTTTGAACTGAACGGCCAACCTCGCGAAGTTTCGATCCTCGACAAATCGCTTGAGCCCAAAGTCAAAGCGGCAATCAAGGCCGATGCCAACGATCCTGGTCAAGTGGCCGCCAGCATGCCAGGGATGGTGATCACTGTCGCGGCAGCCGAAGGGGACAAAGTGAAAGAGGGTCAAAAGTTGATGGTGCTCGAAGCGATGAAGATGGAAACCACCATCAACGCACCGGTTAGCGGAACGATTGCCAACATCCAAACCCCCGCAGGCACCCAAGTCGAAGCGGGCGATTTGTTGGCGACGATCACCGTTAAGTAGCCGAAGTCACTTTAAATCAGGGGTTTCGGACGCTCGAAGCCCCACGAGGCGGCCATTGCGTCGGCCGCTTCCTCGATGTCGGTGATCTCGCCCCAACCGCCGTTTCTCAAAAAGGCATGGGCGAATTCGTGCGCGATCACATACCACGCAAACGGTTCATGGGCATCGGCTAGCTTCAGTCGGAGTACCACGCAGCGACTGGTCGTTCCAGCATGCCCCGGCGCGGGCATCAAGAATGACCAACCCACGCCAGGTTGATAGTTATCAATCGTGACCTGAAAACGGTGGTCATCCAGAAAATCTTGCTGCACCTCGGCCGGCAGTCGCTCGAGGACATGCATCACCCGTCGCTGCAAAACGGGGTGATCCGAAAACGGGGCGAGGTAGGGGGCGAAACGCATAAGTTAATCGATCTTCGTTTTAAGCCCATGACGGCAGAGTGGGACATTGCGTACGCTGCAAGCCAAAACGCCATTGTATCACAGGCCTTCCGTAACCGAAAAGCATCGTCCCCCACCCGCGATCTTATCGCTTGCGGATCGAGTATTCTTTGACTACTGTGAGATTTCTAGTCGGGGGTACCGACCGAGACACTCTCGCAGTGTTCCCGAAATAAGCTTCTGCTTTATTTGAATTCACGCTATCGCTCATGCTGTGATTCTGGCCTCTAACACCGGCCTCGGACGTCCGTGAGTTGTAACAATCGGCAATGAAGGAGTCACGCGATTACGAGACCTCAATTCAAAGTCGTGATGTATGCTTCGTCCAACATCGCATGCTACGCGACGATCACCGCAGAAATCAATCGACGATATTGCCAGCGGCAAGGCTACGGGTTTTGCTTCGAACAATATGACGAATTCGAGCTAACACCGCCGCATGAGAAAGTGCGCATCATGCAGCGGCATCTCGCATCCGCAGAATATCTACTGTGGATCGACGCCGACGCCTGTGTCGTTAATTTCTCGCAGCGATTGGAAGAGTTTTGCAGCAATGGAAACGACATCGTCATTGCCGGTCACCAGTTTGGATTCGCGCCGTTCGGCGAACGAATGCGTTACGAAATTGGTGGCGTGCCATGTGGGCTCAACAGCGGCGTGATGATGTTTCGCAACAGCAAATGGTCAAGCAATTTCCTGGCGGATTGGTGGGACCGGTGTGTTGAGGGTGAGCGGCAGGGAACGGCGTTTATGGAGCAAGGACAACTCCAGCAAATGCTGATGGAAAATGCCAATGACATTCAGCGACACATCAATATCGTGACTCCCTGCTCGCGATTGAACCGCTGCGACGATGACGGGCAAGACGTTTGTGAGTTTATCCTGCACCTATGGGGCAGTGACGAAGAAACGAGAACGCGAATTTTCCAGCAAATCGCAGCGGGCCAGCACCCCGAAACCTCCATCTCCCTACCAACCTTCGATGTCAACATGCATTCATCCTAACGAATGTTCAATGACAAAGACTCACACCGGCGAAGCCTTCCGCTGACATTGATGTAGTCTTTATCCCCATCTCCCCCAAGCCAGATCTGGCATCGTGGCTAGCAGAGTCAAGCGAGAAATCCGATTGCCTGGCATCAGTACTCTGCAACGGCTGACTCGTAGGCTGGCAGTGCCTCGTTGATGAACAATGCCATCGTCGCGCCGAAACGTGAATTAATTTCGAGCAACTTGATGCCATCACCCTGCAACTTATAGTCAAGACAACAGACGCCTTCGTAGTCGATCGCTCGCAACATCTTTGCGAACAAGCCAAGGTAGGGAGAATGCTCGAGCGTTTCACGTTTCATCGCCCTGCAATTCCGCCCTTTTACATAAGGGCCCGGTGGAAAGAAATATTTACATGTGCGGCTAAATACGATGCGTCCCTTCGTCATGATCACGTGAGTGGCATACTCTTCGTGCCCGTCAATGTGCTCCTGGGTGAAATGCGTTTCGGCCTCCAAAAGCGTCTGTAATTGGCGATCCTCGTTTGAGTTATGAATGATGAAGGTGCCGTCGCCGAATCCAGAGACTCGCTTCTTCAAAACATACGGATAATCAAACCGCCCTCCTGTCGCTGGCATGTGCTCGCCGAACCCAAGCTGGGTCAGTCGCTGAATCAAAGCCGGTTTGTCTTCGCACAAGTCGATCACATCGGTGGTCGGCACGATCGCCTTTTTCCCATGTAGCGATCGGTGGTGCAGGTTGAAATACTTTTCGTCGCGAATCGTCAGCGGAAAGAGCAGATCAAACCGCCGGAAATCGACCTCGGAAAAGTCGTAGCAGAACGGGACGTAATTTGTAAGCGTCTCCGCGATCGTCTGGTTCCAGTCGTCTTTGCGTGAAAAGAGGACCGATCGCTTTCGCTGAAATCGGCAGGTCGCCAGTCGCAATTGATCGGTCCATTTCATCCAACCACGATAGCAAGAAAAAACGTTTCGCTAAACATCCTGCACACGGGATCTTTAGCAAGATCCGCTACGCCAACAATTCCTTGACGACGTGGTGCTCTTCGACGCCCGTCAGTTTGACGTTCAGTCCGCGAAAATTGACACTCAGCCGCTGATGATCCAGCCCAAGGCAATGCAGGATCGTGGCTTGAATGTCGTGCACATGGACGGGCCGCTCGGTGATGTTGAATCCGAGTTCGTCGGTCGCACCGAGTGTGATTCCTGGTTTGATACCGCCGCCGGAAAACCACATCGTAAACGCTTGCGGATGATGGTCGCGTCCCATGCTGCGTCCCAAAGCAGCGCTCGATTCGACCATCGGTGTTCGGCCAAACTCGCCGCCCCAGACGACCAATGTTTCGTCCAGCAATCCTCGCTGCTTCAAATCCTGGATCAACGCGGCACAGCCCTGATCAGTCGCGGCACATTGCGACTTCAAACCGCCCGCGACGTTGCTGTGGTGGTCCCATCCCGAGTGGTAAACCTGGATAAAACGAACGCCTCGCTCCGCCAAACGGCGAGCGAGTAAGCAGTTGTTGGCAAACGATTTCGACGCATTGCCCGGATCGGCACCATACATCGCAAGCGTCTCAGCCGACTCGCTATCAAAACCCATCAACTCAGGAGCCCGCGTTTGCATGCGGTACGCCATCTCGTACGAGCGAATCCTGGTTTCAATCTCAGGATCAAACACCACCGATTGGCGTTTCTGATTCATCTTGCGAATCAGATCGAGCGAGTCTCGCTGAGCCTGGGTGTCGAAACCGGTTGGATTGGTGACATTTAAAATCGGATCACCCGACTCACGAAAGGGAACGCCCTGGTGCGAACCGGGCAAGAAACCGCTTCCCCACATCGCCGCTCCGCCACTCAGGTTGCCACCACTTTTCAGCACCACAAACGAGGGCAGATCATTCGCTTCGCTGCCAAGCCCATAGCTCAACCAAGCTCCCATACTCGGTCGCCCCGGCAACTGATTGCCGGTATTGAACAACAACTGCGCCGGTGCGTGATTGAACAAATCGGTCGTGCAGGATTTCACGAAGGAAATGTCATCGACGACTTTGGACAAATAGGGCAAGCGATCCGAAAGCTCGGCTCCGCTTTCGCCATACTTGGCAAACGGAAACTGTGGCCCCAGCACCGCCGCATCGGGCTGGATGAACGCGTAACGTTGGTTGCCGATCACCGACGGTGGGATCGGCTGTCCCGCGAGTTCGGCCAGTTTGGGTTTGTTGTCGAACAAATCAAGCTGGCTGGGTGCTCCGGCCATGAACAAAAAGATCACCCGTTTGGCTTTGGCAGGAAAGTGAGTCGGACGCACCGAACTCGGCTGCGATGCGTCACCTTGCCCAGCCAGAGCATGCTTCGCTCCGCCAGCGATCAGCGACGCCAATGCCATTTTGCCAAGTCCGACACCACAATCTTGGAAAAAATGGCGGCGGGTCGGATCGGGTTGTGAGTGGGAATTCATTGCTTTTACCATGGGAAGCCAAGCGGTGCAGTGACTTAAAAAAATCAATCGAGCGTGCAAGCGGTCAGGGGCGAGTAACGGCTTCGTCTAAGTTCATGATCACACGAGCGACCATCGACCAAGCCGCGAAGTCGGCGGTGGCGTTTTTGTCGTTGCCAATCTCCGCAGCAGCAAGATCTCCGGAAACCAACCGTTGCTTTTGAGCATCGAAGTATGCCGTTAACATCTCCACTTCGTCGGCCGTGGGAGGCCGCGTCAGAATTCGGCGGAACATCGACGTCGCAATTTCAGCAGGCGAATCATTTGCATCTTCACTGGCCTGCTTCGCTAACGCCTGCTTCGCTAATGCTCGGGCCATCTCAAAATACATTTCGTCATTCAACACCGTCAGCGCCTGCAGCGGCGTGTTGCTACGGTTTCGCTGCGGGATACACTCTTCGCCGGTTGGGGCATCAAACACGGTGTAGGCGGCAAACGCCGCGGTCCGCTTTTTGAACGTATAGATCGAGCGGCGATAGCGATCAGCGTCCGTCGCGGTGTTCCATTTGAAATTGCCATACGCCAACTCCGTCACACTCGGAGGCTGCGGCGGAAACACGCCGGGACCGTACATTTTCTCCGACAGCAAACCTGATCCCCGCAACATGATGTCGCGAACCGTTTCGCCATTGACGCGGTAACGTGCACCGCGGGCGAGTAATCGATTATCGGGATCCATTTGGACAAGTTCAGCTGTCCCACTGGAATCTTGACGATAGGTCGAGCTCATCACGATCAATTTGTGCAACTGTTTGATCGACCAACCATTCTCGACCAGTTCGACGCTCAACCAATCAAGCAATTCAGGATGCGTCGGCGGTTCGGACTGGACGCCAAAATCATCGCTGGACCGCACCAACCCAGCGCCAAACAGCGACCGCCAAGCACGGTTGACGGTCACTCGGGCAACCAAGGGATTGGCGTCACTGACGAGCCAGCGGGCCATCTCGAGTCGATTTTCCGGCGAACGGTCCTCGTCCTCAACGAACACGCTCAACATCCCCGGACTCACTTGCTCTCGCGGACTGAGGTACTCGCCACGATGATGACGAAAGGTGGGCCGAGGATGATCCGCCGGGCGCTCTTGCA
>CAXBHV010000436.1:0-6100 GCA_963974855.1 uncultured Rhodopirellula sp.
CCCAACTCTTTTGCCACGATCTTTTGGCTTGCCGATTCGTGCGGCAAGAATTCGTGCAATGGTGGATCTAGCAAACGAATGGTGACGGGCAGCCCGTTCATCGCCTTGAAGATACCTTCGAAATCTTTGCGTTGGAAAGGAAGCAATTTCTTCAGTGCTGCACGACGATCTTTTTCGTCTTGAGCCAAAATCATCGAACGCATGTGCGTGATTCGCTCAGGGTCAAAGAACATGTGCTCGGTACGGCAAAGTCCGATGCCTTCGGCACCAAAATCGCGGGCTCGCTTGCTGTCTGCAGGCGAATCAGCATTGGTGCGAATCGCCAGCGTGCGATACTCGTCGGCCCATTTCATCAACTTGGCAAAGTCGCCCGAAAGTTTCGGTTCTTGTGTTTCTACTTCGCCCGACATGACTTCGCCGGTCGTTCCGTCAAGACTGATGACGTCTTTGACACCGAACGTGCGTCCGCCAACTTTGATCTTCTTGGTTTTCTCGTTGATTTCAACGTCGCCGGCACCAGCAACACAGCACTTGCCCCAACCACGAGCGACCACAGCCGCGTGGCTGGTCATACCGCCAGTGCTGGTCAAAATGCCCGCGGCGGCGTTCATGCCGTCAACGTCTTCAGGGCTGGTTTCTTTACGAACCAAGATCACCTTTTCGCCAGCGTCGGCTCGTTCACGTGCTTCTTCAGCACTGAATGCCAACTTACCAACCGATGCACCCGGCGAAGCAGGCAAGCCACGAGTCAATACGTCCGCAGCGTTACGCGCGGTCGGCTTGAAGCTAGGCAGCAACAATTGAGTCAAATCGTTCGCAGGAACTCGCAAGACTGCGGTTTTTTGATCGATCAAGTTTTCCTTGACCATGTCGCAAGCAATCTTGACTGCCGCGACTCCGGTGCGTTTGCCAGTACGTGTTTGCAGCATGTACAACGTGCCACGCTCGATCGTGAACTCGATGTCCTGCATTTCTGCGTAGTGATCTTCGAGTGTCTTCTTGATCGCGATCAGTTCTTTGTGAACCGCTCGGTTCCACTTTGGCATTTCCGCAACTGGTTGTGGTGTGCGGATACCAGCGACGACGTCTTCGCCCTGTGCATTGATCAGGAACTCACCGAAGAATTTGTTTTCGCCGGTGTTGGGGTTACGAGTGAACGCAACGCCGGTTCCCGAATCGTCGCCCATGTTGCCGTAAACCATCGACTGAACGTTGACGGCGGTTCCGAGCAAGCCACGGATACCTTCGATTTCGCGGTAGCGGACGGCGCGAGCCGTGTTCCACGACCCGAACACAGCCATGATCGAAAGTTCGAGCTGCTTGATAGGGTCTTGTGGGAAATCTTCGCCAGTCGACTTTTTGTAAACCGCTTTGTAGGCTTCGCAAAGTTGCTTCAAGCCTTCCGCAGGAACTTCGGTGTCTTCGCTGACTTTGTACTTCTTCTTGATTTCGTCAAACGCTTTTTCGAATTGATGATGGTCCATGCCCATCACAACGTCGCCGAACATGTTGATCAAACGACGGTAAGCGTCGTAAGCGAATCGTTCGTTCTTGGTTGCTTTGGCAAGGCCTTCGGTGGCCGCGTCGTTCAAACCAAGGTTAAGGATGGTGTTCATCATCCCAGGCATACTGACGGCTGCACCCGAACGAACACTGACGAGCAGTGGGTTCGCATCGTCACCGAACTTTTTGCCCAGTTCTTTCTCAAGCGTTTTAACAGCCACGTTGACTTCGTCCATCAAGCCCTTTGGCATCTTTTCGCCAGACTTGTAGTACGCGTCGCATACAGCGGTGGTGATCGTGAATCCGGGAGGAACCGGAAGACCGATTGCGGTCATTTCAGCAAGGTTCAAACCTTTGCCGCCCAAGAGTGCTTTGCTTGAGCCACGGCCTTCGGTTTTTGTCTTACCGAAGTAGTAAACCATCTTGTCAGCTGAGCCAGCTTTCTTTGCCATAGTTAGTCTCTGAAGGAACCGTCGTGGTTTGTAAGTGAGAGTTTAAAAACAGATCAAAAGGGGAGCATCAAACATTTTTGAGCGGTCCCAAACAACAAGGCATTGGCGGCCCTAAACCACGAAAACAACGCCTTTTACGGGGAAACTGTATTTCCAATTTGCGGATTGGTCAATGAGTGCTAGCGAAATTGAAGCTAATCACTAGGTAGACCTCGACGATTTGGCCGTGAATGCCGTTTGCGCAAGGGCTCGCCGATTTGCTGAAGTTGACGTTATCTGAAGCCGCCAACACGCTTGCGCCCCACGCCAAGGCAGCGTATGCCCTGAAACAAAAAAAGCGACTGTGTGACCATGTCACGCAGTCGCTTTCATGAAATCAGTAGGGCTGACAGGAATCGAACCTGCACTCCAGTAAAGGAACTGGATCCTAAATCCAGCGCGTCTGCCAGTTCCGCCACAGCCCCGACTTGATTCGCAGATGATAATAAATAAGGCGGCGATGCCGAAAGCCCGCCGACCCTATTTTATTCAAGCAAAATTAGACTTCTTCGGTTACCACGGTTGGAACAACCCAAACCTTCAACGATGCATCGACTTCGCTGTGCAAGTGAACCTTGACGGTGTACAAGCCCAGTTCCTTCAATGGACCTTCGAGACGAATCTGGTCTTGCGCCAACGTGAATCCGGCACCCTTCAGGGCGTCGACAATCTCGTGAGCTCCAACACTGCCGTACAAGTGACCTTCGTCGTTTGCATTGGCTTCGATCGTGATCGATTGCTTGCCAAGCTCGTCCGCCATGTCGCGGTAGCTCTTCAGCTTCTCGAGTTCGAGAGCACGCAATTTTTCACGATGCTTTTCAACCATTCGCTTGTGATGGTCAGTTGCAACGGTCGCCAAGCCTTGTGGAAGCAAGTAGTTCAGCGCGAAGCCCGATTTGACTTCGACAATGTCACCTTGCTTGCCGAGGTGTTCAACATTGTGGATCAACAGCAGCTGAATGCCACCGTTTTCGCCTTTAGGCAAACGTTTGAAAGGTCGCTTGAACGATCGACCCGTGCTAGTCTTTGGTTTCGGCATCACAAAACTCGAGTGAACAAATGGGTTGGTATGTACTGGTTGGTAGATTGAGGTGTTCTAAGAATCCGATCGAATCGCTTTAAAACGGTCGCATTAGAACGGGATGTTTGGATCGTCGTAACCGGGACCGTTTCCGGTCGGTTGTGCCTCTCGCTGGCCCGCAGTTGGCCCAGCGGCCGGACGGGGCTGGGATTCACGAGCCGCAGGGGCGTCTTGGTAATCGTGCGATCCGTAGCTTTCTTCATGAACCGCATCACGTCGCTGGGGTTGGCTTCGTTGGCGAGATTCACCGCCTCCGCCTCCTCCTCCACCACCGCCGCTTAGCATTTGCATGCGTTCGCCGATGACACGAAGTTTGCTGCGTTTCTGGCCGTCGGTTTCCCACATATCAAGTTTCAGGCGGCCTTCGACCAAGATCGGTGATCCTTTGCTCAGGTACTCGCTTGCCACTTCGGCCGTTCGACCCCACAGTGTCACATCGACAAACGTGGTTTCCTCGACCCATTCTCCGGTAGCCGACTTTCGGCGATCGTTCACGGCAATCGTGACCTCGGTGACTGCGGTGCCCCCTTGGGTGTACTTCAGTTCGATGTCACGCGTAATATTGCCAACTAGGACGACGCGATTGTAGCTTGCCATGATTTTCCCCGAAACATTTTAAATGATCGAAATGTTTTGCTCTGTTACTTGCCGGTCGTCAACGGTCAATTTCCGTCGACTTGCTCTCAGCGAGCGGACAACTCAGGATACAAATTTGCACCAAACCGTCATCCTAACGCTGTAGCAACTCCCTGGCAAATATTAGGCTTCGGAGGTCACAACGGCGTCGTCTTCGGCATTCGCGTCGTCGGAATCTTCAGCTTTCGCATCTTCCTCTTCGCCGTGAGTCGAAGGACTGAAGGATTCGCCGCGTGCATTTGCAAGCATTGGCTCTACCAAACGTGCGTCTAGTTTGAGCGTCAATTCACGCAGAATGGGCTCGCACAATTGGAACGCTCGCTCGATCTTGACGAGTTGCTCGCCTTCGATTTCGAAGTAAGTCAACCAATAAGTACCTTTTTGGTGCTTGTCGATTGGGTACGCCAGTCGTTGCTCCATCCACATTCGGCTAACGAGAACGTTGCCTTCGTTTTCGGTGATGATCTGTTCGATCTGCTTGCTGACGCCGCCTGGATCGCGAGCGTATTGGTTGCTATCGAGGATGAATAGCGTTTCGTAAGTGTTTTTCGCCACGGTTTTATCGTCTCTCTACGGTCTGATTGGGTGCGTTGAACGCAGCGCTGTTTTGAGGAAATTCGTCTATCTTGAAGCGGTATGTTATCGAGATACTGCGTTTTTGCCCAGCACCGTTTCGAAACTCACTTCTAAATCCGCAGCGTTGTGTTCAGGCAGTCGTTTTGCAACTGCGGTCTCGTTAACGCGTTGGGTAACTTCTTACTAACTTACTGAGGCGGATTGGCTTTGCGATTTGGCTTCGATTTGCCATCTTGCTTTGCCGAAACCACTCCGTTGTATTCGGTCATCGTTGGCGTGATCCCGTTAGTTGCCCAGTCCATTGCGGCATAGGCAGCTCGGGTCGTCGCTTGTTCGATCTCTTGTTGTTCGCTTTTATTGAATCGTCCGAGCACATAATCGACCACCTCCCAACCTTCGGGAGGCCGGTCGATCCCGATCTTTAGCCGCGGAAACGACTCCGATCCGAGATGCCGGATAATATCAGCCAATCCCTTCTGGCCTCCTGATGACCCGGTGGCTTTGAGCCGCAGGCGTCCGCAGGGAAGGTTCAAATCGTCACAGATCACGACGATTTCTTCGGGAGTCAGCTTAAAAAAATCCATTGCTTTTCTGACGCTCTTGCCACTGGCGTTCATAAACGTCTGTGGCCAAAGAATCGCAAGCTTTTCACCGCGGAAAGATCCCTCAGCCCATAGTCCTTCAAAACGAACTTTCGAAGGACTTGCTGAGATCAATGCCGCGACTTTGTCCGCTGCCATGAAGCCGACATTGTGTCGTGTTTGTTCGTATTTTTGCCCAGGATTTCCCAGGCCGACGATCAACTTCATGTCAGTGAACTCAAGGTCAGATCAACTGACCCTAGTCTTCCTCGTCCTTAGGCCCGCCCTTGGCGATCACATCAGGCTCGGCGGCTTCTTCGGCCGATTCATCATCAACCTTCATCGCACGAGGCTCTTCAACGTGAGCAACCACGGTGTCCGCAGGTGTGACGAGTTCAACGCCTTCAGGCAATTCCAAGTCACCCGCGGTCAACGATTGACCGAGATGAAGATCGGAAACATTCAGTCCGAGGTTCTCGGGAATGCTGCCAGCGGAGCATCGAATTTCGACATCGTGATGGTTTTCCAGCAGGATGCCGCCTTCGCGAACTCCAACCGGGTCACCGTGAACGTGAATCGAAACCGTCACTTCGACCTTTTCGGACAAATTGACTCGCATCAAGTCGAGGTGCAGCACTTCGATCCCCAAGGGATCCCACTGCATCGCGTATACCATCGCGGTTTCTTTGATTGCACCGGCGAGCTCAACCGTCTTGCCGTGATGGCGCAAGAGCGACTTTACTTCGTCCGATGGGACCGATAGCGACTCAGTCGCTTCGCCGTGTCCGTACAATACAGCGGGGATTCGACCGCTCTGACGCAAACGCCGAGTGTTGGCGGAGCCTGTTAGCTCACGCTTCTCGACCTGCAATACGTCTGCCATGGCTGGATCAACCTTCCAGTCAAATTGTGATTTATCTATAAATTTCGGTAAACGCCGAACGCCGGCTCCACAGCCCTCGGAGGCCGGATCGTAGCAAAACGGTCGCGGCCGGAGGAAGCGCGTAAGTATGCCGGTTTCGCTTCCC
The DNA here is from genome assembly GCA_963974855.1 of uncultured Rhodopirellula sp. Lineage (GTDB taxonomy): Bacteria > Planctomycetota > Planctomycetia > Pirellulales > Pirellulaceae > Novipirellula. Next base: position 5,897 of record CAXBHV010000436.1, read on the forward strand.
CACGCAAGCCCAAAGAGGGCGTTTGGTACAAGCATTTCTCAGCGAATTTTGCAGGTCACGAACGGATACGCTCGTCGCAACGATTTTTGCAGCCACATCCGCCCGCAATCCGACTGCAAAAATCGCACCGTCAGTCCGCGAATCCCATCGCTAAAATTGGCGACGAGCGACCGTCGTCGCCCCCGCGATCGCTCGCGAGACAAT
>CAXBHV010000437.1:0-6099 GCA_963974855.1 uncultured Rhodopirellula sp.
AGGCACCGGGTAATGCGTGGGACCCGGCCGCTCACGCGCGAGCGGCTCACTAAGTCAACAGCACGCTTGCGACAAAACGGCCAATTTACTGGAAGACTCCTGCCTAACTGCTTAATTTGGAGATTTCATTCGCAGCAACAGGGCAGTTGCGACGGACCGCTATTTGGGTAAACGCCAAATGCAAATCACGCATTGTCAATGATTTGACGGGCTCTTTGAATGGTCGCTGATCGCACATGTTGGCCGAATGGGATGCATCTTGATGGTGTTGATTTGGGTTTCCAGTGTGGGCGAACCCCCGTCACGTTGGTTCGCTAGCGGTCGGAAGAGCAGGAATGGTGCCGCCATGTGCGTGTGACCATGGTTTGGCACGTGATGTGCATCCATTGAGCCGACAGCTGCGGTTGAGCCGTTTGCTGCGATCGATGCGAACACCTCGTTTGCATCGGTAAGCCGCGCCGGATGGCACGGCCAAGACGCTGATCAACGAAATAAATATTGTGTGCTGACAATCGAAGGAGAGACTCATGCCAAATCGAGAACAACTTAGAGGTCACTGGAACGAAGTGAAGGGGCGTCTGAAAGAGCATTGGGCGCAATTGACCGAGGATGACTTGCGTCGCGCCGAAGGTTCGACGGATCGATTGGTGGGCGTTGTCCAGCAGAAAACTGGGGCGAGTCGCAGTGAAGTCGAACGGTTTCTCGATAGCTTGTTCAGCAATAGCGTCCGGGACCAAGCCGCCGAAACGGTTCAGCAATACAGTGACGCCGCTCAACAAATGGCATCCGAGGCGAGTCAGTTTGCCAAAGAGCAAGCACAGCGGTTTGCTGCCCAATCGGGTGATTACTCAGCGAAAGTCATCGATCGCGTCCGTACGCGACCAGGCGAGACATTAGCGATCGCGTTTGGTTTGGGGGTTGCTGCCGGTGCATTTCTGTTCTTGGGTCGAAAGAAATAGTCATGGCCACTACGCTTGCAACGACAAAGCAATCCGAGGCGATTCGCACGCGAATGCGTGCGATTCGCACCGAGCTTCCGTACGACGTCGACGACGCGCGGCAGCGAGTCAAGCAGTTGTCCGATTGGCGATACCACATGGCTCGTCGCCCGCTGCCGATCCTGGCTGCCGCGATGGTCGTTGGCTATTGGTTGGTCCCAGCTAAGCAAAAACAGCGAGACACCGTGGTGGTTCACCATGATGGGGCTATGCAACCAAGTGAGCCCGCTAAACGAGGCATGTTAGGTGGCATCGCCGGAGCGGTCGCCACGATGTTGATTAAACAAGCGACTACGGCGGCCGCAAATCACTTCACGCATGCATTTTCTGCGAAGTACCCAATGGACTCGATTCTTAAAGACAGGAGTCACCACGTATCATGATTGCCCCGCTTGAACAACGTCGTCGCAGCGAGCCCAATGGGCTGCAGCGTGAACACATGCTAGCGATCGAGAAAGAGGAAAAACGAATTCCTCGACGTCTTCAAAACGCCATCGAAGCCCAACCAGTCGTCGCTGTAGCCACCGCGGTGGCAGTCGGAGTTGTTTTGGGTTGGCTCGTTAAACGAAAGAATTGGTAAATCTAATGACTGAATCATCACGCGATCACCAATCCAGTTTCCAGCGAGTGACCGAAGACATCCTCGATCTGTTTGAGTTGCAGATGGAGCTTTTGTCGGTGGACAGCCAAGCGGCCAAGCGAAAGCTTGCCCAAGCGGTCGCGTGTGGTGCCATCGCGGTTGCATTGGCAGGTTCCGCTCTGACCGTGCTGATGGTCGGCAGCGGATTGTTGCTGTCCGAGCTAACCGAGCTCACGGCTGGCACGTCATTGTTGATCGTAGGAGCCGTGTTCTTCGCAATTGTCGCAGTGCTCGGCTGGATTGCACTCAAAGCGGTCAACGCTGCTGCTGCAGCGATGAGTGAAAGTAAATCTGAGTTTGCGGAAAATTTGCGTTGGTTAAAGGCCACATTAGTGTCGCCCAAAACATCGCCTCGAAACCAGATTCGACGCGATTCGTTCTCAGACGAAGATCCCGATTTGCGTCGGCAGTCAGCTTGGAGCGGTTCCACTCATGACGCCGGCGAACGTCCCCCGGTTTACCCAAGGTAAAATCCATGTCAAATATTCCTACTGAAAATAGCAAGTCCTCCACTCGATCAGAGCAGGCAAAAGAGACGGCCAGCCGGATTGCAACCGGCGCCGGCGAAGCTGCCCAAGGAGCCGCGACTCATTACGTCAAAGAGCCCGCTCAAGACGTCTTCAGCTTGCTCAAAGCGTACGCCAAGGAGAATCCCGATGTTGCCGCTTGTTGGGCTTTTGGCCTTGGAGTTATCGTCGGCTGGAAGTTGCGACCGTAAATCTGGATCTGATCCTCAAGTCAAGGCGTGAATGAATTATGTCAACCCTAAGCGAAGCCGAGCGAACACAATTTTCCGATGCCCTGCAACGAGTCGGGGGAGATGAAGAAATGTTCATCGAGCTTGCGGAAATTGTTGCCGAGGATGCTCCAGGCATGCTGGCGGAACTCGAGGATCAATTGCGATCGGACCAACTCAGCGAGGTGGCTCAGACAGCTCATGCACTCAAAGGGCTGCTGAGCACCTTTCAAACCGGACCGCCGGTAGCGCAGCTGCAGCCCTTTATTGACGAAGCTCGCCTGGGGCACAAGGAATCGGCAACGATGATGTTTCATGACCTTAAGCCGTCACTGAAACATTTTGTTGGGCAAGTACAACAGCTCAACGAAAAGTACTGATATACCTCATGGACTATTTCCTGCTCATCACGTACTTGTGTATCGCGATCGGATTCTCGTTTTTGTGTTCGATCGCCGAAGCGGTTCTGCTTTCGATCACGCCTAGCTTCATTGCCGAGCGCCGGCAGGACGACACGAAATCGTCCAAGCGAATCATCCAGCTCAAAGAAAACATTGATCGCCCGCTGGCTGCGATTCTCAGTCTCAATACGATCGCACACACGGTCGGGGCGGCGGGCGTAGGGGCACAAGCCGCCAAAATCTATGGCGATCAATACCTCGGGGTGATCAGTGCGCTGTTGACCCTGATGATTTTGGTGCTCAGCGAGATCATTCCTAAGACGGTGGGAGCATTGCATTGGCGTCGGCTCGCCGGCAGCGTCTCGCTGCTGGTTCAAGGCTTGATCGTCTTGATGTTGCCATTGGTCTGGATGTCGGAATTCTTGACACAATGGTTGTCAGGCAATAAGAAACAGCAACTTGTGACACGAGCAGAGATTGCTGCTGTTGCCGAATTGGGGACCCGCGAGGGGCTGTTGAAACAACACGAATCTCGCATTTTACGTAACCTGTTAAAGCTCGAGTCGATTACGGTCGAAGACGTGATGACGCCTAGCACGGTGGTGATCTCGTTCGAAGAATCGCGGCGATTGTCCGAGATGACGGAGGAGCTGAAAACGTTGCCCGTTTCGCGAATTCCGATTTACCGTGAACGACGTGATATCGTTACGGGGTTTGTGTTACGCAGTGATTTGTTAGCGTCCGTGATTTCAGGCGACAGCGACAAGCCGCTCTCCGAGTTTTCGCGTCCCATCTTGCGAATCGGCGAAGACGAAAGCATAACCGTCGCCTTTGACCAATTGCTCGATTCACGAGCCCACATTGCAATGGTGATGGATAAGTTTGGTGGCGTCGAGGGATTGGTGACGCTCGAGGACATTATTGAAACTCTGTTGGGGCTCGAAATCGTGGACGAACACGATTCGACCGTCGACATGCAAGAGCTCGCACGCCAACGCTGGAAAATGCGACGCGAAAAACAAGGTATTGCGGCACCGCCATCCAGCGATTAACGCAGCGGGGCGAAAGTGAAACGCAAATGCCGTAATTTGCCGTCTGGAAATCGTTCATGCCGTTGGGAAGGGGCTTGAGCGTCAGTGCTGCGTGCACCGAGAAATGTGATTCTTACTTACTGCAACCGGGCGGCTTGCGGGCTGTCGGTACAGTGAGCCGCTGGCGTGAGCGGCCGGGTGCCACGCAATACCCGGTGCCTTACGGCCCACGGCTCACCACTGGAATTGACTTTTCGTTTAAACCGACCGGGCGGCTTGCGCCGCGTTGCTACTGAAATAGCGTGCAATGACCGGTTGCTATCGAGACTGCACGTCATACTAAGTCAGCTGAGTTGCTTAAGTGCACTATCGAAACGGCGATCAAACTCGGCGAAAAGCTCAAGGGTTTCCGGACGTTCTAGAACCTCTTGCACGCGTTCTGCTCCGCTGTCGACCTTAGGCTCGGATTGAAGATCTTCCTCCGCAGCCTCTTTCTGTCCTGCGATGCGGGTGGCAACTGCAATCGCAGCTGACTTCCATCCGCTGACGCTCGAAAGAGCGTCGGTCAGTGCTGCTCGCAGCACTCGAAAATCCATATGGGCAAACGTCTCATCAAACGCTAATCGCATTCGATTGGCCTGTTCGGAATTGAACGTCACGCTATCTTGCTGCAGATAGCGGTCCAGGGTTCGACCAAGCAGCACCGTTCTCATGATTTCAAGTGGGACACCGCGAATCGAAGTGGCCATCGCAACGATTTTGCGAAGCGGAAACAACAAGATCTTCAGCGGCGCCTTGGCCAGTACCCCCAAGCATCCCGTCAGACATCCGCCGCTGTTGGAGTAATAGGGTTTCAAATCGCCGAGCAAATCGCTGCGATTGTGCGAGGACAAGGTACGTGAAACCACAAACCGTCGACATTGATCGCGGACGATGTCGTCGACGAACGGAATCGGGATAAACCGAGCGGTGGATGAAACGATCCCAGCGACCACCCATTGATGGGCTAACCAAGACGAAGATTCGGGCATGTGAAAATCCTTTTATTGAGCGTTGGTGCTATCGGCGTTCATCGCCGATGCATCGCTGTGGTCGTTTTTGTTATTTCGTTGGCTGCCAATGGGACGCGGTTTTGGTGGATTTTTTCCCGCAGGCCAGCCCTCACGTTGACGCGTTCGGTCACCATCGCGATCTTCGGTTTGATCGTGCAACAATGTCACATTGGTAGGATACGGCATATCGATGCCTCCGTCGTCAAGGGCTTCTTTGATGTCCGAAATGACTGAGTTTCCAACTCGCACCACGTTGGCACGTTCAGGGGCGGTCCACCACCGTGCTCTTAGCACCACACTGCTGCCGCCAAGTTCTGTTGCGACCACATCGGGCGCCGGATCGCTAACGACACCCTCGGCTGATTCGAGCGTCTGCTGGATGATTTTGGCTGCTTGGCGGAGATCATCGCCATAGCCGACACCGACATCGTATTGAGTTCGGATCGCGTCGTGAGCCGTATTAACAACGACGGGGTTGGTATAAATTTGGCTATTGGGGATCACAACCCGTCTACCATCGTACGTTTTGATGATGGTCGCTCGTGTCTCGATCGACTCGACGGTGCCTTCATGATCGCCTGAGACGATTTGGTCACCGATCTTAAATGGTTCATTCAGTAGGATCAGTATTCCGGCCATAAAGTTCTGCAAAATGTCTTTAAAGGCAAAACCAATCGCAACGCCGCCCACACCGAGCGAGGCGAGCAGCTTTGCAGGGGTGATCGAAGGAGCCATGATCGCAACAGCAATGATCAAGCCGACAAAGATCAAAATCCACTGGACTAATCGCCCCATCACTCGGCCCAAGTTAGCAGAGCTTTTGTCCTGCGTTGCTCGCCGGACCAGCTTGCGAACGAGCTTCGCAATAAAGAAGAAAATAACAAAGACGATAACGCCAATCAAAAAGAACGGCAGCCGATCGATGAAGCCATCGATCATATTGTCGACCGTTCCCCAGACAGTATCGATGCTGACGTCCACTTCGCCCGGAACGTCATTTTTATTGCCCACCTCATTGACCGATTTGGATGCTTTGTCGCTTGTTGCTGTGTCGTCTTGCGCCAGTGCGAGAGCAAAGGGGAGGAGAGCAAAGGGGAGGAGAGATAAGGGGAGGAGAGATAAGGGAGTAGTCATGATTTGCCTCGCGTGGTGGTTGATTGTCCGTCATTAGCGGGAACGCAACTCTCATACCTTTGCCCAGCTTTTGGTTTTGCTTGCGAGATATGCCACGAGGCTGGCTT
>CAXBHV010000438.1:0-6097 GCA_963974855.1 uncultured Rhodopirellula sp.
CGATCGCAAACAGCAGGCCCATAGGGACAATCAGGATCACCGCCAGCGGTAGTAACCAACTTTCATATTGTGCCGACAGTGCTAGAAACACGAATAGCACGCACAAGGGAAAGACAATCAATGCTGTGTTGCCCGCGTTTTTCCCTGGTACGACAGGTCCGTCCATTCATAGCCAAAACCGTCGGGCAGTCGCTCGGCTAGAATTTGCTCCATTTTCGCCATTGCTTGTCCGGTCGAAACGGTCGGCAGCGATGCACCACTGATGTCTGCCGACGGATACATGTTGTAGCGAACCACTCGATCGGGAGCCGTCCGACGTTCTAATCGCAACACGCTGCCCAGTGGAATGACGGCACCGTTGGCATTGCGAGTTCGCAGTTGCAACACGTCGTCCGGATCACTGCGGAACTCAAAGTCGGCTTGCGCTGTGACGCGGTAAGTGCGACCAAGGAAATTGAAGTCGTTGATGTATAGACTGCCCAGTGCCGTTTGCAGTGTGCTGAAGATATTTGCCAGCGGTACGTTCAGGATTTGAGCCTTTGAGCGATCCACATCGGCGTACAATTGCGGTGTGTTGTTGCTAAAGCTGGTGTAAACCATCGCGTATTCAGGACTCTGCATCGCGGTCATGGCGACGTCGGAGGCGACTTGTTCCAACGCGTCCAGCCCGGCCCCGCTGCGATCTTGAATCTGCAACTTGAATCCGCCACCGGTACCGATACCAGGCACCGGCGGCGGAGGGATGACGATGATGCGAGCCTGATCGATCGCAGCGGTCTGCATCCGCATCGTAGCGAGAATCGATTGCATCGAGTCGCCTGCTTTGGCTCGTTCCGCGGCGGGACCAAATGTCAAGAACAAGGCTGCCGCATTGGATGATGCGGCGCGTGTTGCGCCGTTGAGCCCAACGATTTGTACAACGTGAGCGACACCAGTGACCTTGTCCGCGATCGCTCGCACCTTGTCGGCAACATCGCCCGTTCGAGCCAATGACGCTCCGGGAGGTAGTTCGATGCTAACGATCGCGTAACCTTGGTCCTGTGGCGGGATAAATCCAGTCGGTACGCTGCTGAACCCAAGGTAGGTCAGCCCGAGCAGTCCCGCGTAGATCAACATGCCGATTGCGGAGAAACGAACGAGTCGCCCGACAGTGGCGACGTACATGTTCGTGCCACGATCAAACACCCAGTTGAACACACCAAAAAACCATCAGCAACTTCGCGGAAGTCGGAAGGCTATTCGGCTGCGGACAAATTTGTTGAAACTTTTGACAAGTTTCGTTAAGGTTGAAAAACATCAAAGGGAAACACCTTCAGGAAAAGATTGAACGAGAAGCCGGGGTTCATTTGTCGTCTGTTTGCTGGACGGCTTCGAGATTGACTTCGATCGAGACCTCCTCTCCAACCAGCGTCACTGCCGTTTCCAAAACGGTATTGAATTTGATTCCGTAGCCGTTACGATTGATTTCGAGTTTGCCCACCAGTCCGATCCGGAGCTTGCTTTTCTGGTCTTTGATCGGATCACTCAGCTTGACCGGCAATCGCAATTCTTTCGGTACTCCCCGAACTGTGAAGTCGGGAGATCGTGGATGATCATTACGTTGCTGAACGTCAGTGTCGAAGCTCTTGAGCTGCATCGTGGAGTGTGCTTCGTCGATCGCCCCTTTATCTATCACAGTCATGCCGACGAATTCGTCGAAACGCCCCTTGACGTTGTTGGTCCCTAAGTGGTGGACCGAAAAAGCGAGGCTGCTGTGCGCAGAATCGACGCTGTAGGCCTCGGCCGAGCCTGAGGTTCCTACGAGTGCCAACGCATTAACACCAGAACTGATCGGCATTTTCGTTCGCATGCTGATCCTCAAGCATTGTGATGGTTCGCGTGACCGTTGACAATTAGACGGACTCCGATTTAAGTGACGAAGTTGTATGCCGAGTTGCAGTGGTTTAACCCTGCAACTTGGCAAGAATATCAAATGAACGCAACCGATCTTTGTGCTCATACAGATCACATGTAAAAATCAGTTCGTCCGCTTGGGTATGTCGCAACAACACCTCGATTTTCTGCTCAATTGATTCTGCATTACCAATCATTGCGATACTTAGAAACTCACTGACCGCCTGTTCTTCATGCGGTTGCCAGAGTCCTTGCATGCTCTGGACGGGGGGACGCATCAACAGGCTTTGCCCACGCACCAAAGCCAAAATGCGCTGGAAGGTGGTGGTGGCTAAATACTCTGCATCCGCATCGGTATCCGCTGCAACTAGTGGCACTCCAAGCATCACATAAGGCTCATCCAGCACCGCAGATGGCTTAAAGTGGTGGCGATACAACTCGATGGCTTGCATCATCATGCGTGGAGCAAAGTGCGAAGCAAAGGCGTAAGGCAAGCCCTTCTCTGCGGCTAACATCGCACTAGATGTGCTGGAACCTAATAACCAAATTGGCACGTTGCTATCCACACCTGGCATCGCAATGATTTTCTGCCCTGCGTCACGTGGCCCTAAAAACCTTTGCAACTCGGCTATATCTTCAGGAAAGTCATCCGAACTACCGCTGCGATGATTTCGTAAAGCCATTGCGGTTAAAGGATCAGTACCCGGTGCTCGACCGAGGCCCAAATCAATTCGTCCAGGATACAGTGCCTCTAACGTACCAAACTGCTCAGCAATCACTAACGGTGCATGATTCGGCAGCATTACCCCACCGGCACCGACCCGGATCCGCTCAGTACCTGCCGCAAGATAACCGATCAACACAGCAGTTGCTGAGCTGACAATCGCATCCATATTATGATGCTCAGCAACCCAAAAGCGGTTGAACCCTAAGCGTTCAACATGTTGCGCCAGTGCTAACGATCGCTGTAACGCTGGCGCAGGACCTTGGTCAATGTCTCTACGCGAAGCTAAATCCAATACAGAAAAAGCCACTTTTTGCGGATCACTCATTTTATTTTTTCTCATTTCGATAGCCTTATCGTTCTTAATCGCAACGCATTGCCGATGACCGATACGCTGCTGAAGCTCATCGCTGCGGCGGCGATCATCGGATTTAACAGCAAACCGAAAACAGGGTATAGAACACCCGCCGCGACTGGCACGCCTAGGGCGTTGTAGATGAATGCAAAGAATAGGTTTTGTCGGATGTTCTGCATCGTGCGTCGGCTCAGTGTTACCGCCTTGACGATTCCTCGCAGGTCGCCCTTCACCAAAGTCACGCCCGACGACTCAATGGCGATGTCAGTGCCGGTTCCCATGGCGACACCCACGTCGGCTGCAGCAAGAGCCGGTGCGTCATTTATGCCATCACCGGCCATTGCTACCCTGCGACCGTCGGCCTTCAACGCCTTTATTCGCTCGTGCTTGTCCTCCGGGCTGACGCCCGCCTCAAACTCGTCGATGCCAAGCTGCTGGGCGACCGTCCTTGCAGTAATCTCGTTATCGCCGGTGAGCATGATGATCCGCAGGCCAAGACCTTGTAGGGCTTTGACTGCCTCGGGTGTTGAATCCTTGATAGGATCGGAGACGGCGATCAGTCCTACAAACGCGTTATCCACGGCCACGAACATGACCGTTCGACCCTGCTGTTGCAGTCCGACGGCCCGCTCGTCGAGTGCCGAAAAATTACTCACGCCGTTGTCCTTAAGCAGCGGGCGATTGCCAATCAGAACCTTTGCCCCATCAACCGATCCGCGAACGCCGCCTCCGGTGATGGAATCAAAATCATCGACAGCAGAAAGTTGGAGGCCTCGGTCCTGCGCACCCTCGACGATGGCACGAGCCAGTGGATGTTCGCTTTGCTGTTCCAGACTCCCCGCCATGCGGAGCAGTTCATCTTCCGCATCGGAATCCATTGGAATGCACTCCGTCAGTTTTGACCGTCCCTGGGTGAGGGTTCCGGTCTTATCGACGACGATCGTATCGACCTTCTCCAGCGTTTCTAGAACGACTGCATCTTTGATAAGCACACCTTCTTGTGCTCCGCGGCCGACTCCGACCATGATCGATATCGGCGTGGCAAGCCCCAGTGCGCAGGGGCAGGCGATGATCAGGACCGCGACAGCGTTGACCAACGCCCAAGCGAGCGCCGGTTCTTTCGGACGCAGCACGGCCCACACGATAAACGTCACAATCGCGATCACGACCACGGCGGGCACGAAATATCCGGAAACGGTGTCAGCAATTTTCTGAATCGGCGCACGACTTCGCTGTGCATCAGCGACCATGCCCACAATCTGCGATAGCACCGTATCCTCACCGACCTTTTCAGCCGCCATGAGAAACGATCCGGTTTGGTTGACTGTGCCGCCGATGACTTCATCGTTCGCTTGCTTCTGCACCGGCAGGGGTTCGCCCGTAATCATCGACTCATTGATGCTACTCTTCCCCTCCGTCACCTTCCCATCCACGGGAATCTTCTCACCAGGCCGGACTCGTAGAATGTCGCCGCTTTGAACTTCATTCAGAGCGACTTCAGTTTCATCCCCATCTCGGACAATCCGAGCAGTCGGTGGGGCCAAGGAAAGCAATCTCCGAATGGCGCTGCCGGTGCGTCGCCTAGCCCGCAACTCCAAGACTTGACCGAGCAGCACCAGCGTGAGGATGACCGCCGCGGCCTCGAAGTAAACCTCTGCGTACCCGCCCACTTTCAGATCGTCTGGCAGCAAGCCTGGAAACAGCACGGCGAAAAGGCTGTAGAGATAGGCCGCTCCGACGCCGGTGGCGATCAACGTAAACATGTTCAGATTCCCGGTCACGATCGATCGAAAACCTCGCACAAAGAAGGGCCATCCCGCCCACAACACCACAGGCGTGCTGAGGATCAGTTGCAGCCAAATATCAACGGATCGCCCCACCCACACGTCGATCGGGACGCCAACCATAGGCAACATGGCGAGCAGAAACACCGGCACGCTCAGGGCTACACCCACCCAGAATCGCAGCGTCATGTTGCGAAGTTCGGAGTCGTCCTCATCCTCGGCGTCCAGGTATTTCGGCTCCAAGTCCATGCCGCATTTCGGGCAGGTTCCTGGTTCCTCCTGCTCAATCTCCGGATGCATCGGGCAGGTGTAGATTGTTTTCCGACCGCCGATTGTTGGCTTCGCCAGTTCCAGGGCCATGCCGCATTTCGGGCAATTGTCCGGTTTGTCGCTCTCGACGCCCTCGCACATTGGACAGATGTATTTACCTTCGACGTTTTGCTGCATGCTTTGCGTCGGTTCACAATGCGCGTGCTCGTGCTCACAGTGCTGCGTCTCGACTGGCAAGCTTTCATTGAGAAACTTCAGCCGACAATGCTCGCTGCAAAAGTAGAAGGTCTGACCGTCACGCTCGGCACTTCGGGCGATCGCATGTTCGACAGTCATATTGCATATAGGGTCAATTGCCATAATTCGAGTTTCCTCAGTCAAGTAATACCGCTAAACGAAAACAGAAGTTCAAACAGGTCGAACAATCCAGACCCGAGTACAAGCACTCGCGTCTCTCCTCACGCTAATATCGTATGTTTATGCAATCCTGATACCGACTCAGTCTGAGCCGGAACAGGAGGTCAGTTCACCTACAAATACGGACAGTAAATCTCAGCCGCCTGCCAGAATGCGTGTGGAAGCGGAATCAAGATCATGGCCAGAATCAAGAACGTCGCGTAGCCGATCCAGCGACGTCCAGTGCTGATGGGCGTGATGTCGTTCAGTGGCGGCGTGCCGCGACCAGCGATGAAGAAGACGAAGATTGCCCACAGCAGCAGGCCCGGCCAGACAAAGATCGCCAGCAGGAACAGCGACCATGTTGCTACGCTGCTAACGGTCGCACCAATGCGGCCTCCGAACATCGCCCGTGCCATGTGGCCGCCATCGAGCTGACCGATGGGCAGCAAGTTCAACGCAGTGACCAGCAAGCCGAGCCAACCCGCGAAGGCCAAGGGACTCAGTTGAAGCATGTAGCCGTGTTGCAACTGATCGCCGAGCACCGCCTTGGAAAGCAAGGCGAATAACATCGAGGAGCCAACCGATGTTCCGTGCATCATTGTTCCGTGCGTCATCGAATCTCCGGCATCGGCGTTGGGAGGGAGCACTTGCGAGTTCTGAAGGCCAATCAGC
>CAXBHV010000439.1:0-6094 GCA_963974855.1 uncultured Rhodopirellula sp.
TAGCGGGTCGCCGAGACGCCGAACCGCCCGAGCGATTCGATGATCGCCTGATGAGTTTGCTGATAGAGCTCGGATTTCGCCCCCGCAGGAACATATTCAAGCGGCCAACCCAAGCTGTAAGTCAATTCGTTGTGATGCACGATGGCTCCGCCACCGGTCGCGCGACGAACGAATGCACAATTCTCACTGGGCGAATGAGCCAGCCGATCACTCGCCTTTTGAAAATAGCCGAGCGATACGGTCGGTTCGGACCAAGTGTAAAAACGGAGCGTCGGAACGGCATCGCGGTCGACCGACTCTAACAGCGCTTGGTCGATCGCCATGTTCTCCGCTGGCCCGCCGGCCGCCAATTCGATCAATCTCGCTTGCAACGCGTTCCCTTAATTCCGCTTCAATGAAATCAACAGCCCATTCGCGGGGAACTAGCCCGACTCGGCACATTGTTTTTTGTAGGCGGCAGCATCCATCAACGAGGACAAATTCGAGTCGTCGCTGATTTTGACCTTCATCACCCAACCGAAGTCGTAGGGATCTTCGTTTAATTTGTCGAGGCTGTCGGGCAACTCGCTATGAACTTCGACGACTTCACCGGTGACCGGGCTGTACAGCGGGCTCACCGCTTTTACGGACTCGACTTCACCGAATTCTTCGCCCGCAGTGACAGCTTTGCCGACTTCGGGAAGGTCCATGTAGACAAGGTCGTTCAGCTGTTGGATCGCAAACGCGGAGATTCCGATCGTTGCGATTTTCTCGCCACCTTCTTCGGCCACATCACACCACTCATGCGACTCGGCATACAACAATTTTTCTGGATCACGGGCCATGCAAAAATTCCTTCTTTGACGATCGAAAGGCTTGGACGATCAAGCCTTGGTAGGACGTTTGTAAAAGGGAAGGGGGGTCGCGTTTGCAACCACGGTCTTCCCGCGAATATCAATCTGAAACTGTTTTGCATCCGCAAACTCGGCATCAACGTAGGCCATCACGATCGGATGTCCGAGCGTCGGCGATGGCCCACCACTGGTGACAAAACCGATTTTCTTTCCATCGGCATCGAGCACGTCACAGCCTTCACGAGCCGGTCGTTTGCCTTCGGGAACCATTCCCACGCGAACTTGTTTTGGACCTGCCGCCTTGACTGCACGCAACGCGTCGTCACCGACGAACGAGCGGTCTTTAAAACTACATGCGAACGACAAACCTGCGGAAATCGGATCGATCGATTCGTTTAACTCGTGACCATACAGCGGCATTCCCGCTTCCATTCGCAACGTATCACGAGCGCCCAGTCCGGCGGCGGCAAAGCCTTCGTCGCGACCGGCAAGCATAATGTTTTCCCAAATGCGATTGGCTTCTTCGGCGCGGACGATCAACTCAAAGCCGTCTTCGCCAGTATAGCCAGTCCGGCTGACGATAGCCGGCTTTTTGAACTGATCCGTAATTGTGGCTTGGTAATACTTCAAGCGACTTGGATCAAATGAGAAAAGCTTTTTACAAACGTCGATCGCCTTGGGACCTTGGACTGCGATCATCGCAGTCAACTCGGTACGATCCGACATCGTCACGGTGGGGAAATCGGGCAGATGCGGCGTGATCCAGTCCACAATTTTTTGATGGTTCGATGCGTTAACGACCAACAAATGAAATCGTCGATCCGACGGGGTTTTCAAATGCGATACCAGAACGTCATCCAACACGCCACCTTCGGCGTTACACATCAATCCGTAGCGGACGCCGCCGACGGGCAAATCAGACACTCGGCGAGTCAGTAGATGATCGAGCAGTAGTTCGCTGCCATCGCCATCAAAGCGAATGCGTCCCATGTGCGAGACGTCAAAGAGGGCCGCCGATGTCCGACACGCTTGGTGCTCGGTGACGATCGAGGAATACTGGATCGGCATCTCATAGCCCGCGAAGGGGACCATTTTTGCACCGGCGGACCGGTGCCATGCATCCAACGGTGTGGTGGAGAGCGAGGTATTCATGGCAAGTCCGCTAGGGGCAGGAGTGTCCATCGATTTTTCAGCACCGACAAAGTAGCACAGATAGCTACCGCAAGTGCGTTAGTTGGGGGAAGGCGGCCGTGATGTCAACGATCAGTGTGTGACCGACCAGTGCCGATCAACACGCGTCAGTTTATACAGTACACCGCGATCGAAAAGCCCCGAACGAAAAATGCTTCTATCGCTTTCGCCCCTTCTTCTTTTGACGAGCTTCGTTCTTGCGTTTTGTCCCCACCCTTTCCTTGCTGTGCTTCGGACGCCCTGAGGACACTGGGCCAGGTTCTGAGGAGTGGTTTTTAACCAAGTCAAAAAACAACTGGCGTTCTTGAAGGTCGATTTTCGCGATCTGTACCGTCAACAAATCTCCCAATCGAAATCGATTTCCGTCGCGAAAACCGACCAATTGCTGGCCCTGACGTTCAAATCGATATTTGTCATTCGGCAATGCGGCGACTGGCAAAAATCCATCGACGGGCAGCTTGATACAACGGGCGTGAATTCCGTCGGCAAAAACACGGCTGACGACTGCATCGAGTTTTTCGCCCACTTTCTTCTTCAAAAAGTGCAGCAGTTTTAACTCGATCAAATCGCGTTCAGCCTGTTGAGCATTGCGTTCCATATCGCTGCAGTGATGGCCGAGTCGCAACAAGGCCTGGAACGATTCATCAGGGGATTTCTGGCCATCAAGCAGTTTTTGCACCAACCGGTGAACCGACAAATCGGGATAACGACGAATCGGACTGGTGAAGTGACAATAGTGTTCCATGTCCAGCGCGTAGTGTCCTTCACGCTGAGGTCCATAGACCGCCTTGTTCATCGATTTCAAAACCGAGAAGTTGACCGCTTGTTCCAGCGGCGTGCCAGCGACCAAGTCGAGCACACGCTGGATCTCGAACCGACTTTCGAGCGAATCGACGTTTAATCCCAAATCACGAACGAACACCTGCAGATCGCGAATTTTTCGTCGCTGTGGCGGTTCATGAATACGATGCAGGAAGTTTAGTTCCAAATCATCCAACCACGAGGCAACGGCCTGATTGCCTGCCAACATGAATTCTTCGATGATCTGATGGCTCTCGGTGTTTTCTGACAAATGCGCGCCGCGAACTTTTCCGGATTTGTCGAAATCCAATTTGACGTCCGGCATGTCCAACGACAACGATCCGCCCTTGAAGCGAGCCTTTCGCATCTGCATTGCAAGCTTATGCATCCGTAATAGCAGATCACAAATCGCATCTCCCCAAGGCTCACGCTGAGCATCGGGGTCGGCCAAGAACTTGTCGACTTGCTCGTAGGCAAAACGTTTGTCACTGAGGATCGCAGCGTTATGAACTTCGATATGCGTGATCGTCAAATCATCAAGCATTTCGATTTCGACCGTTTTGGTCAATCGAACGCGATCCGGCTGCAGACTGGCTAAGTGGTTACTGATGATTTCAGGAATCATCGGCACAACACGATCGGGCAAATAGACGCTGGTTGCCCGGTTTTTAGCTTCTTCGTCCAGCACGCTTCCTTCAGGAATAAAGCTGCTAACGTCGGCGATGTGCACCCACAACCGCCAACGTCCCTCTTCTCGCTCGAGCGAAATGGCATCGTCAAAGTCGCGAGCATCAAACGGGTCGATCGTGATCGTCAACAACTTCGTCAGATCTTTACGTCCCTCTGGCACGACCTCGTCGTTAAACGCATCCGCTTGCTGCCGTGCTCCATTCAACACGTTTTCGGGAAAGTTATCGGGCAATCCGTACTGACGCATGATCGTCAGCGTGTCGATTGCCGGATTAGTGCTGCTGCCCAATCGCTCCAACAACACCGCTTCGCCCCCGTGACCATCGTCATCGGGGAATTCGACCATCTCGACAAAAACTTTGTCGTCGTCGCTGAGCGGCAGACCGCGAACATCGCCAATCGAAACGGGTTGGCTGTAGGGAGTCCCATCGAGGAACACGGCAGGCTCGCCTTTGATCAGGCGAAACGTGCCCGTGAATTGACGTCGAGCACGCTGGAGTATTTTGACAACGACGGCCTCTTGGCCTCCCTTGCGACTCGGCTGCAATTTGACTTCGACGACGTCGCCTTCGAGGGCGCCATGAGTCGAACCGGGCGGCACAAAAAGATGCTCGGCAATTTCGCTGTCGTCATCATGTTCGCCGGGGCGAACGAAACCAAAGCCACCGCCCATCGCGCGACGGAAGGTGCCGCGAACAAAATCGCTGCCTCCTTCGAAGGCGCCAGCAGGAATCACGAGGTGATTCGATCCGTAAACCACGCGGCCTTCGATCACGAGTTGTTTGACAACTCGCCGAAGCTCGCGATAGCCATCGGAATCCAGCTTCAGCGCGGTCGCGATATGCTTGGGCTTGCTGGGGCGGTAGACAGACGAGCTGATATGACGAAGCAGCTGGTCGGTTAATTCGGGTGATACATCCATTTAGGAAAAGATATCCGATTGATAGGTTCCGAACACTCCACCTGTGGAGGCCGGCGGCCTCTTACGACACAGAAAGTGCTCGTCAGGCATCTTATTGGGCTGTAAAGCACCAAAACCGCTTGCGATTATAAGAGAAATCGTGGAATGCGGCAGTCGCAATTGAGCGATGCCACGCGGTCAGAGCCTGGGGATTGAAGAGTTAGACGCAGCGACGCGACAAAAGGTTCACTTTATTTGCGCCGCGGACGTGCCCCCCCACTGCTGAAGACGCGATCGGGTTGGATTACAATTGCCTCCCTCTCTCTCACCCTCACCCACCGAAAGCCCCCGATGCGAAGCCTGTTCTTTTTTGCGGCCCTGTTGCTGCTGGTACCGCTAACCCTCGCCGATGGTCCCGGCGACAACGTTGCCGACAACGTTCGTGCGGTTCCCCCCGTTGGAATCGAACTTAACGAGTCCGATCGAAATGAACTCGATGGCGGATTGGCAGAGCTGAATGCAAAAATCGAGCTGCTCCGTAAATCGAAAGACTTGAGAGTGCAATCGCTGATGCCTGATGTCGAGATTTTCTCGCGAGCGATCCGAGACGCGATTGCGCATCGCGAACTGTTTCACAAAAACGACATTGGCAAAGCCCGCCAAGTATTGGCCGAAGGACACGCTCGTGCGGACTCACTCAAAAATGGCAACGCTCCCTGGACCACGCAAACTGGCTTGGTCGTGCGAGGATTCGCGTCGCGGATCGACGACACGGTTCAGCCCTATGGTGTCGTCGTACCCGAGTCGTACGAATTCAGCGGAGCGAGCGAGTATCGAACCGACGTATGGCTACACGGACGTGGCGAGCGGTCCACAGAATCGCTTTTCATTCACGAACGAATAAACCGCATCGGACAAATTTCGCCCGCCAACACGCTGGTCGTGCATCCCTATGGTCGCTACAGCAACGCATTCAAATTCGCGGGCGAAATCGATGTGCTCGAAGCCCTCGACCACGCCAAGTCGCAATACCGCGTGGATGAAAACCGCATTAGTATCCGCGGCTTCTCGATGGGTGGGGCAGGCTGCTGGCAATTCGCAGTGCATTACCCCAGCCAATTCTTTGCCGCTACACCAGGGGCCGGTTTCTCTGAGACCCCTGAATTTTTGAAATCGTTTCAAGGCGAAACTTTGATGCCGACTTGGTACGAGCAAAAGCTGTGGCAGTTGTATGACTGCACCGGGTACACCGCAAACTTGTTCAACATTCCAATAATCGCTTACAGTGGCGAACTGGATATCCAAAAACAAGCTGCCGACATCATGGAACAAGCGATGGGCGATCAAGGACTGAAGCTAACGCACCTGATTGGGCCCCAAACCAAACATGCCATTCATCCTGATTCGCTGAAGACGATCGAAAGCAAACTGGCAAACCTTGCCGCGTTAGGGCGTGACCGAACGCCCATGACAATCGACTTCACCACCTACACGCTACGTTACAACCGTTCGTTTTGGTTAACCGTCAATGAACTGGCGGAGCACTGGGAACGTGCAACTGTGAGCGCCACGTTGTCAGCTCCCGAAAACACAATTCGCTTGACGCTCGATGGCGTTCGCGGACTACAACTTGACCTCGCTGCAGGGGACGCCCCATTCAATCTTCGCCAACCCGTGC
>CAXBHV010000440.1:0-6094 GCA_963974855.1 uncultured Rhodopirellula sp.
TGGTCGGTGTCGAATCGGTGGCCTTGATGGCTCGTTTGTCGGGGCTGTCGGGAACCGAAGGTTTACGGCGTGCTCACGAAATGATGGATTTTTGTGACTTTGGTGAAGAACGGTATCGCGAGATCCAATCGTATTCGACCGGCATGCGTCAGAAACTGAAGTTTGCTCAAGCGTTGGTTCATGACCCGCCGCTGATGATTTTGGATGAACCAACGACCGGGTTGGATCCCGATCAGCGAGCGGCGATGTTAAATCGTATTCGCACGTTGGCGCAGCGGCATGGAAAATCGGTGATCTTGTCCACTCACATTTTGCCCGACGTGCGCGCGGTTTGTGACAACGTCATCATCCTGGTTCGTGGGACCGTACGCGTCGTCGATTCGCTCGAAAACCTCAGTCGTCCTAGCTCTCCGACGCTGCATGTAACAACCTTCGGCGATTCGGCTGCATTGATCGCCAAGGCAAGCGACGCGGGATATCGTGTCTTGCAAAACGAGGATGGTTCTCTGCGAATCGAGGGGATCGAAGCCACAGACACGGCACGACTATGGGCCTGGGCGGCGGAGACGCAAACCTCGATTCGTCGTATGCAGCCCGCACTCAATTCGCTCGACAAAATATTTATGGACGTGGCAAAAGGCCGAGATTCGCTGCCGTTAGATGAACCAACGGAGTTGCTCAATGCCGGTCAATGACCTTGGGTATCGTGGTTGGAACGGCCGACGTGTTGCGAGGATTTTGCGTCCGATCGTAGTTGCCCGTAGCGGCATCGCATTAATTTGGCGACGCAAGTGGTTGCGAATGATGTTGGTGTTCGCATGGTTGCCGGTGATGCTTCCCGCCTTTGGCATCTTTGCGTTTGAATATTCGTCGACCAGCCCCCAGATGCAACAATTCGTCTTTGGCTTGCTGCGGGGACCAATGCAACAACCGGAATTGGCCAAGCTGGTGATCTCGGAGCCCGATGCGGCGCGGCATGAAGTTTGGTCGACGTTGATTTTAACGTTCTTTCGTTACCCACAATTGTTTGCCATGGTGTTGTTGATCGGGTTGATCGCACCGATGTTGGTCTCGTATGACTTGCGCACCAAGGCGTATCTGCTTTACTTCTCGCGGCCGCTTTCAACGACTGAGTACATCATCGGAAAATCGGCGGTGATTTGGTTCTTGCTTTCGATGATTGTCACCGTTCCGGCATTCATGCTGTATTGTATCGGGGTGCTGTTGTCGCCTGATCTTTCGGTGGTTTCGCAAACGTGGGACATCCCACTGCGAATCATCGCGGCATCGGGCGTATTGATGATTCCAACCACTGCGCTTGCGATTGGCTATTCGTCTCTGACAAGTGAAAGTCGTTACGCCACTTTTGCTTGGTTCGCAACCTGGGCGATGGGGTTTGTGGCGTATCAAATTCTGACTTATTCCGTGATGGTGGGTCAGCGACCACCGCGATCGTTGCGACGTGGACGGATCGATTACGAGGCCCTTGGGATCGATGTGGATCGATGGCGGTTGTTGTCGCCATATCATACGTTGGGCAAAGTCGAAGCATGGGTGTTTGGTCTCGATCCGACACCGGCAAGCATCGTCCCCTCGGTGATCGTGCTCGTTACCATCACTGTCGTTGGATTTTGGGTGGTTCGTCGTCGTTTGATTTCGAGGCTCAGTGTTTAAGCGATGATTGAACTCAAAAACACGACAAAATTGTATGGACATGTCATCGGTGTCAACGACTTGACACTGACGCTGCCGACCGGAGCGTACGGTTTGGTGGGACCCAATGGATCTGGGAAAACGACGTTGATCAATTTGTTGATCGGGCATCTACGGCCGACGCTCGGACGCGTTTCCGTTTTCGGGGAGAACCCATTTCAGCATCGGGGATTGCTTTCACGCATTGGGTTGTGCCCGGCGACTGATATCTTGTATCCCAATGTTTCCGCGAGAACATGGGTGACCTATCTGGTTCGCTTGCACGGCTATTCACGGCACGAGAGTGAGTCGATGGCTGATGACGCCTTGGAATTGGTGGGGATGTCCGCAGCAATGCATCGCCCGATTGGCACCTACTCGTTGGGCATGCGGCAACGCACGAAGATTGCCCAAGCGATAGCACATCATCCCGATTTGTTGATTCTGGACGAGCCCTACAATGGGTTGGACCCGGTGGGCCGCGACGACATGACGACGCTGCTAAAGCAGTGGACGCGGCAGGGCAAAGGTCTGCTGTTCGCTAGCCATGTGTTGCAAGAAATCGAGGCGGTCACGACGTCGTTCTTGCTGATTTTCGGAGGCCGATTGCTGGCCTCGGGAACCGCTGACGAAATCGAGTCAATGCTGTCGGACACGCCTCAGGAAGTCTGTGTGATCGGGCGGGATGCACCGCAATTGATTCATCGCTTGGTGGACATGCCGTGGGTGAATTCGCTGCAGTTGAGTCATGAGCGAAGTGAGTTGCGAATTGCGTTGCGGGACCCGAGTCAATTTTATGAACATATCGCTGGCTGGATTGCAGCGGATGGGCTGCAAATCGATCAATTGCAGACCGCCGACGGCAACTTAACCGCCTTGTTCGCGTCATTACTGAAACACCACCGCGGAGAAACAGCGTGATAGCGACTTTGCCATTGGACGTGATGCGGTTCGAGCTCGGACGGTCGTTGACGATTGGCCGTATCGCGATGTGGTTTCTATTGGTCGCATTTCCCGTGGCCTTGATTGCCACGTTGCGCTCGGTAGCACCGATCGATCCCATCGAACCTTGGGGGATCACGCTTTACTTTCTTGTCCCAGAGGTTGTTTGTTTATTGGGACTGTTATTGTGGGCCACACCCGCGATTAGCACCGAGCTCGAAGGCCAAACATGGATCTACTTGGCGATGCGGCGGTCGGGACGTTCGATGGTTTTGCTGGGGAAATACTTAACCGCAGTGGTGTGGACTTTGTCGGCCGCACTCACGGCGATCACGCTGTGTGTGTTGATCATCGGACCGACCGCCGGATTCCAGATGTGGTGGGTGATGTGTGTATTGGCGGTGCTATCGTGCTTTGCCCATGCCGCACTGTATATCTTGATCGGAGTGATCTTTTACAAACGCACGATGGTCAGCGCAGTTTTTTACACGTTGATGATTGAGTATGGTGTGTCATTTGTACCCGCAGTGATCAACAAGCTTACGATCAACTATCGTTTGCGCGGTTTGTTGGCGGAGTGGATGGGATGGGAGGAAGCACGCAGCCGAGCGGAGAATGTGTTCGGAGCCGAACCGGCAGAAACGCACCTGTTGGTGTTGTTCGCGTTCACGATCACATTGTTGGGCGTGGCGATGTACAAAGTCACTCGGACCGAGTACCCCACGCAGCAAGAAGGTTAGGGCCTGCGGCTCACAAATACGGCGAAAACAAAAAAATACAACAGTCGAACTAGCTGCCAGGGCAACGACGTCAACACTCTTACAGTCCCGCGGAAATCGCTCCTGCGAGAAAACCGCCAGCGACCATTCCCATCAACACTGCGATAATAAACAGTCGCCCTGTGTCACGCCAATTCTGGGCGACAAAGTAGAGGATGTAGAAAGGAACGAACAATGTCAGAAAACCAGTTTTGATGTCCTTCTTGAATGCTTTGACGATCACCATAAGCTGCGCCCCTTGCGAGATCACAATGCACGCTCCGAACCCTAAGACAAGGAAAGTTGCGATTGGGTTGAAAGTGCCGCCGCCGTCGAGTTGACGCGACACATTGATGGCGATCACTGCAATCGCAGTCGAGCTGACGATCAAAAACAACACGAGAGCCAACATCCACGTAGGCATCCCATTGTTGCCCATCAGCCGATCTTGAGTCTCTTGAGCGCGAGCCATGTCGGAGGCCGCTTTTTGCAGTGCCAATGTGCCGTGCGAAACATCCAATCCAGGAGTCTTGTGGCCGGCCAGTTGGGACCCGGTCTGCTTGTTGTAGCCACATTTGGTGCACAACACTGCATCAGCTTTCATCTCCGCACGGCAAGCCGGGCAAATTGCGGCGACTTGTTGGCTGAATCCTTCTTCGTCGAAAAGGTCACCCATGCTGTTGTCGACCGCCACGGACGCCGCAGGGGCGGGCCGTGGAGTTGGCCTTGGCGCTGGCCGGCTCGGCGCGGCTGTTTGCTGCGGCTTCGCTGCGGCGCCCGCTGCCGGCACCTTCAACACCGTTTGGCAACCGGGGCACTTTACCGCTTTGCCAGCGGCGGCGTCCGGAATGTTGAGCACTTTGCCACACTGGCAAGTCATTTTGATAGGCATTGCAAAAAGCCATTAAGGATAATGTGTCAGACAACGCAGCGGCCGAAGTTCGCGGTTGTCACCAGCAAACTATTCTGAACCCCTTCGCGATCCGAGTCTAGCGTTTAACCAATTTTACTCTTGAGCCGCAGAATGTCGTTCTCAACGGATTCGAGTTGTCGTTTCAATTCTTCGAGCGACTCGCGTTCCTTCGCTACCACCTCTTCGGGGGCACGAGCGACGAAGTTTTCGTTGGAGAGTTTCTGCTCTTTCCCGCCAATCTGTTTAACCACTTGGTCTCGCAGTTTTTCTAAGCGAGCCAACTCGGCTTTGAAATCGATGAACTGCTCTAGGTCGACGTGCACCTCGATGTCCAAACCGGTAATCGCCAAGGGAGCGTCGATTTCAAACGGATTCGCTGCGGGGCTAAGTTCCACAACATCGGCTCCGGCGAGTCCTTGGAAATACGTCCGCATCGGTTCCAGCAATGCTTGCGATGACTCGCTACAGCGAATCGCCACGGGCACCGTGTCTCGCGGAGCAATGTTTTGGCTCGCGCGGATGCGGCGAATCGCACCGACCACTTCTTGGAACTCGTTGAATTGGCGTTCGATGTTCTCATCGTAATGTGCCGCTTCGGCGATCGGCCACGCCGCGGTCATTACAAACTGCGGAGCATCCGCGGGAGAGGGGACGCCCCGTTTCGGAGCCGCTTCGTTCAAATAGCCCCAGATCGATTCGGTCACAAACGGCATGATCGGATGCAATAAACGCAGCAGCGTATCGAGTCCGTGAGCCATCACCGATTGAGTGACCGCACGAAGCGATTCGTCGGACAGTCGTGGTTTGGCGATCTCGACGTAGAAGCTACAGAATTCGTCCCAGGCAAAATCGTAGAGGATCCGCGAGGCTTCGGCAAAATGGTAGTGTTCGGTCGCTTCAGTCACTTGCTTTGTCACCGTCGACAATCGACTGAGTAACCAGCGGTCTTCCAGCGGCAACGATTTGACGTCGATTTCTTGAGCCTCGTAGCCTTCAAAATTCATCAAGGCAAAACGAGCCGCGTTCCACAACTTGTTGACGAAGTTGCGAGCGGTTTCAAAACGCTCGCTGACCACTGCGGCACGCGGATGCGATTTGTCCGCGGCAGATTCAGCCCACTGTGTCGAGAACGTTTTCTTGCATTCCGGGCAGTCCAGCTTCGGCAAGGATCGATTCTTCTTGGTTTGATCGATCAATTTTTCGCAATGAGGACACTCGTACTGAACCGGCATCCGCACGTCTTGCGTTTCCGTTGCCAATCGAGCCAGTCCAAATCGCAGTGCGTCGGGACCGAACTTTTCGATCACGTCGATCGGGTCAACGCCGTTCCCCTTGCTCTTGCTCATCGTTTCACCCAATCCATCGAGAATCTTGGGGTGAATGAAGACCTCGTTGAAGGGAACCTTGCCGACGTTGTTCAGCCCCATCAATACCATTCTCGCGACCCACAATGTGATGATGTCACGCGAGGTAATCAGCGTGCTGGTCGGGTAAAAGTACTCGAGTTCAGGTGTTTGCTCGGGCCATCCGAGCGTGCTGTGAGGCCACAGCGCCGACGAGAACCACGTATCCAGTACATCGGGGTCACGGACCAGACCCAATGCTTCGACTTTCTCTTCGAGCTTCGCATCATCGCTACGCAAACAAACGAATAGCGAGTAGGTACCGTCTTCGTTTTCATCAATCCGATCGGCAATCTTGCCGGATGCAAATTCCGGTAACGCTTCGATCTTTTTGGCCACAGCGTTGGCATCCGCTTCGCTAATCCCGCCGAGCGACCAGATTGGAA
>CAXBHV010000441.1:0-6092 GCA_963974855.1 uncultured Rhodopirellula sp.
CACTCCCGATAACTATCACGAAATCTTATTTGCCGCCTGTCGATCCAATCAGCTTGCCTGGGAAAGTAGCGGTCAGGGTGACTTTACTCGCCTTGCACTTGGCATCCTCGCGCAGAACGCAGGCAGTTTGACCAACAACGATTTTCTTTCGAAAGTAAACGAAGCATTCGGCACGAATCCACGTCAAAATCCTGATATTACGTGCCAAGATAATTATCGGACCCAGATCTTATTGGCACCACGCGGTGCAACCAGCGGATCCGAGCCCTCGAACCCGAACTTACGTCCAGACTTGCAAACTCTACTCAAAGAATTGCAATCGATCATCGATCGACTTACGGCGTGACAGAGCCGGGGCAGCCTGGACATCGCCTATGGAAGTTAGCTGCACTTCGAGCGCAGAAAATTCCGCTGGCAACCAACATCGACAACGCGGTTTTGCGTTGCATGACAATGTCCAGAGTACGCGTCAAAGGGTGTACGTGATCGCAGCCGAGCAATCTCGATGCCGAGTAGCCAAGCGTGATTGCAAAGTACTCTCCCCCCACACTTCGATTCGTCACCCGATGATCAGTTGGTCACGACTTCAGCGGGGAAAAAAACTTGGATCGCTGAAATTACCGGTTAGGTCTGGCGTTCAAATCGTCGGCGAAAAACGACATTTCTCGACAATCGCCATTAAAAAAACGCTCGTACCTAGGCTCCTACCTGGGAACTAGTGGTGGCGTTCACCGAGAGGTGTCGGAAAACTGGAGTCCTGTCACGTGACCGCGAATTGCATGTCAGGGCGTGTCTGGATCATGCAAGCGGAAAATCTCATTCTACGGCGGTCCGCCTAGCCCATGCAGTTTTGACATCACTGAAACTTGCATAAAAGGATACACCGCATCGAGAAGCGAATCGCCGTTAACTTTGGCGTTCCACGCCGAATGGCCGAAGCCGTCGAGTCGGATATGTTCGATCTTGCTTTGATAGTTCTTTAGCAAGTCCTCGGCATGATGATAGGGAACAATTTTGTCTTGCGTCCCGTGGATGATCAGCAAGGGGGCATCATCAGAATCGAATCGATTTCGCCCATCATATTCTTTCAGCAAATCAAGCAAGAGCCCCGATCCCCAATGGCTCACCACCGCCCGAACGCGGGACGATTGGTCCAGATGAGTCGCTTGCAGTAGTTCGTTTTCGGCATCGTTTGACAGCAGTTCGTCGCGGAAATCTACTTCGTCCGAAGCGGCGAGAGCTGCACCGATGTAACCGCCTGCTGATCCACCATAAACAACGATCGAATCACCGTCCACGCGATACGATTCTGCATTGGCACGGATCCAACGAACCGCCGCCTTTGCGTCTCGCGTTGCCGCATAGGTGGGGCGGTTCTTTAACCAACCTTCCGGCGCGATTGCTCGATCACCGTGCAGGCGATAGTTGATAGAAAAACAAACCCAACCACGTTCGGCAAAATAGTTTCCGGCACGCACCATTGATTTCATCAACGAATCACCGGTCCAAAAACCGCCGGAATGGACCAGCAACACGACAGGACGATTCTGCGTATTACCTTCGTCGGGTTCATAGACATCAAGCGTCAGATTTCTCGGATAGCAACGCTGCGGATCGGTAGGATGATAGATCATCCCTTGAGCGTAGAGCAAGCCACGAGTGACCTTTACTGCATATGTCGGTTTTTCAAAAATCGGACCGATCGATTCTCGTTCACCTGCCGACGACTTCGGCGGTGTCACCGGAGGCTGCGCCGCCGCGTCGAAACCACGAGCCAAGACGATGAACATAAAAAACAAAACGCATCTTCGGTAAGTCGCTATCGCTACCACATTGAGAACCTTCGGAGAGTTGCTGACTCGACGTTTCATGATTGGACTGAGCTCGTAACGCCGCCGAGCCTAAGAGAGTATCCGAAAAGGGGTCTGACCCTTTGGAAGCGAGTCGTTTCTGTCGAGTTTCTTGCCTCGCCGGAGAGGGTCAGCCTCGCCGGAGAGGGTCAGACCCCTTTTCGGATACTAAAACGCTCTATAATACTTAAAATCTCGCCCAGCCTGTATCCAACCGGCTGTGATTCTTCTCCACCTACTGATGGCCTTCTGGTGGCGTGATGCTCGACAAAAAGGTTGACCTACCGGATCTGTTGGAGCCGGCTAATCTTACCTGACGATTCGACTGATTGAACTTCTGGCCTTCATCAAGTTGTCCAAACAAACTCATTCTGCCGCGTCTGCAGGGAGTTCAATGATCCACCAGATCAAATCCGCAGCTTCTTTCGGCGAGGCCACCTGGCTCAGCACCTCACGTAACTCGTTCCAGCGACCGGCCCGTGCCAGCAGCTTACCAAGCTGGTGGCGACGCTGAGCCGGAGATCGAAGCTTTCTGGCGTCTTCAATCGCCTCTTCCAGTTGACCGAGATCCGCCTTGAAATCCAACGCGCTATTGACGGCCGCCTTGCCAAAGCCAGGCCGCTTTTCCAAGTGCCCGTCCGCAATCGCCTGGTCCAGCATCTGCTCCGCAGCCTTGGGTCCGTCAACGACCGCCATGGCTTTTGCAAAGGAGTTGTAAACGGCCGAAGTCATCCAGCCGTACTCCAAGCCTGGCCACGTGGGCATTTCCTTCAGGGCCCGCTGCAGCCACCGCTTCGCGGAGAGCTTTTCCCCTTGTCCCGCAAGCAACTGCAGCGATCGAGATATCTGGTCCGCCGGGAAATGAATGTTGGGATTGTCTATCGTGGCGAGTTCTTCGAGTGCCTCGGCAATGTCTCTCTTCGCACGCGCGATCGCCTCTCTTTTCATACCCAACCTGAGCAAATTGTCACAATCGAGGAGCTGTTCGCGGTCGTCCTTGTCCAACCGGCGCAGACAGCGTTTGACGGCTTCGGCGTCCTTGAACTCGGCGTAGCATCGCACCACGAACTCGAGATACACCTGCTGCGATGATTGCTCCTCCGGGTCGCGCGCGGCTTCTTCCATGTCGACGAGGGCCCGCCGCGCATCGTTGCGTTTGCGGACCGCCATTGCTTTCCGGAACTGCCGCATCGCTCGCCAGAACTTCGCCTTGATCCGCTGCTTCTCGTCGAGCGCATCCTGCGGGTCGAGTATTCCATTCTCGGCGCGAAAGTCGCGGACGGACCAGTTCGAAAACCCCTTGTCGCACTTGCGTTTATTAAAGGGTTCGGTCGATTCCGCGATCGCCAGATACTTCTCCATCCGCTTTAGGTTTCCGGCATCGAGGCTGATTTTCGCGCCGAGCTCGGCCATTCGCACCGTTGTTAGAACCAACGTCCGGGGCAATCGTTTCAGAAAGCGGTTAACCCAACGAATCGCTTCTGCTTCGTTTCCCAGCCGGGCAAGATGGCCGATCGGCAGATGCGCCCGGTCGGCCGCGTCGTCGTCATCTTCCATCGCCTCGCACTTCTGCAGCATGTACCGAAGCCACGTCGCGGGATCCCCGTTCTGCGGCCACTTTGTCTTCCAGTCCGGTTCGCGTCCGGATTCTCGTTTCTTTTTCGCCATCTATCTTCGTTCTTGTCGAGGCATGCGCAAGTCCAATCCAAAGCAAACTCTTCGCCATCCAGCAGCGGAGTGCCGCTGGCAGCATTCGCGTCCGGACTATTCGAACACGTAGGTTGCCATGATCCTCACTTCACGGTCTGGATCTTCTTTGAGTCGGAGCATTTGATCGTGGTACGGTTTGGCTGCGGCCTTCCATTGAGCCAGCGACAACAGCGTTAGGCGGCGGACGGAAGCATTTTCATCTGCTAGTCTTTTCGCCAATATGGGTAAGACTTGCTTCGCCGCCTTGCGCCCCAGGCTGCGGTCACCCAGCACGGACACGGCATGCCAGCGAATGACCAGATGCGAAGACTCCAGCCCGCGAAACGCTTCATCCAGATCCGACAAACCGATTTCGCATAGCGAGCTGCCAAGCTTCAGCTCTTCCTCTACGACTTCCACGACTTCAGGGTCCCCGGAGCTCAAGAGTTTTTCAGCAAACCGATAATCGAGTGGGCCCGAACTCTGCGATTTCAGTCCACTCACGATTGCAGCGACCGCTTGGACTCGCGTTGCAGATACACACGTCTGTTCGAAAAGGAAATCGATGTCGCCCAACTTGAAGAGCGCTTGAGCGCTCGATTCAGCCAGCCCTCCTCCACTGCCGCAACCTCCTCGCAGTGCATCGATCACTATTTGATCTCGCACGCCCAGTTTTCCCAGCAGGACAGCTCCGTAGTACCCATACTTCGACGGGAGGAACTCGAGTAAAGCGGGGATCGACTTTTCACCGAGCGAAAGAATCTCCTCTTCAAACGACCAAGGAGCTTCCAAGTACTCCGGCATCCGATCAGCTAGCAGCACAGACGCATCTACTTGGCTCTTGGGGGCATACTCAGCGAAGAGTTGTTCGAAGAGGCTTTTAGGTACACAACGTCGCAGGATGTCCTCAGCCTCATCGCTGACGTAGACGACAAAGTCTTTCGTCGTCCGCTCGTCCCGCTCGAACGTTTTCCGAAGGGACTTCGCAATGCGAACCAGCACCGACAAAAATCGCTTTTCCGTCTTCCGCCAATGGTTCTGGGTGCTGCGATTGGCTTCTTCGTTCAGGTCGTCTGCCCACTGACGGAGTGGCTCTTCTTCGATCACGAGTACATTTTGCCAATTCCAATCAGCAGGATTCCATTTGAGTTCGTTGTCTTCAGCCGACTTGACCTGTTGAGCAGCCTCCAGGCTATTCACCGCCAACTGAGGAAGATTCATCTGCCCGTCGAGTTCGCGATAGCTCTCGTGGAAAGCCAATGCATAGACTGTGTGTCCGGGATGCTCGGCAAGCCAACATTGAAACGCCCTCTCACACTCGGCGAGCAATACAAGTTCGAATGTCTTCCAGTCCACGATTCATTTGTCCTGTATAAAATCTTCCAGCGCGTCATCGCCCTCCTGCTCGACATACTCTTCGTAGTCAACAAGCTCGTTCCATCCGCATTACAAACCCAGTATATCCGCCGCCCGCGTCCCAAGGGACGAATAGTAAGGCAGCCCAAAAGCGCCTTCGCTGCCTCGGCGAAGACCGGGCGGTTGCAAATTTGACGTTCATGAGTCGTAAGGTCGACGTTGATCTGTGGCGGTTTGAAACGAAAGACAAACGAAGCCTGCGTCAGGCTTAACGTTTTCTCGATCCGTATGCGTTTTCGGAAGCTCGCGTAAAGAGCTCGCAACGAACTTCCAAGTCGAATTGGCTTGCCACGTCCGCTGCCGCTTCGACCTCATTCAATTGCCGAGCCGCCTCGTCACCGCCACTCGCCCACGGTCGATGTTTCCGACGCGTCATATAGTCGATCGCTGTATTGCGAGCGATACGGAACAGCCAAGCTCGAAAAGCACCGCGATCGTCTCGAGCAATCCAATCGGTGACCGAGCGGGCGACCGCTGACAAGACTTCTTGAACGACGTCATCCGCATCGGCGGCTTGTAATCCAAGCCGCCGTGCCGATCGGTAAACGACGGGAGTGTAGATTTCCGCGAACTCATCCCAAGCCGCGATGTCCGCCCCATCCTGCAATCGCAGGACCAAGCTGGCACGCGTTTCGGGTGGGCTGGAAGTCATCTAATTTCTGGTCGGGGGTCAGAATCCTGACGCTTCGGTACTCTTGTACGAGGAAGACTCAGCACGCACGGCAATCTTTCACGCCATTTGACAATATTTAAAAAATCGCCCGACGATGGGGTTTCCCTGATCGTGCCGTGCAGCATCCCGCCCACCTTCAGGTTGATTTTCACTGCATCACAAAGATAAGGGAAGCTAAGCTTTCCACACACAACCATACCCCAAATCATTCACCGATGGAGCTAAAGATTTACGCCATCATGTCGGCATGTTCTTTCATCGACCGCCGGACATCTATCGCGATGGCCGTGATGTCGTTCAGTGTCCCAGAAATCTGACTAACAGTACAACTCCAAGGGTCACTGTCACGGTGGTTACAAGCATGAAGCCGATGACGACAGCAAAGATCGTGGCCCGCATGCGAGGAAACAGATCCTCCTCAACCAGCTTGCCATCAACAAGAACGTTGACGCGGTACGTCGCGT
>CAXBHV010000442.1:0-6086 GCA_963974855.1 uncultured Rhodopirellula sp.
GATCGGCACCAAGATCGCTTTGTTAATGAGCGAGCCTTTCGCGACCGCCCAAATGACAGGCAATTCGCGTCGTGCGTCGACTCCTGTAACCTGCTGGGCATTCAGCGCCAGATCATCTCCCAGAACGCCTGCTGTCTTCTTTGCAGCCACTTTGGTCAGGATTGCAATGTCGTCGAGAATGGTAGCTATGTCGTCTAACAACATCAACAAACCACTGGCCATATCATTAATCCCAAAATCGATTCGAGGCAGGAAAGTGACTTCGCGACGGCCCCGTTTTAATCCCTGTGTTCCGCCGGTGTAAAGCAGGTTATACACAAGCCGACGCCTCTCTGACATGTCACCTCGAGATTGATTGGCCGCCAAAACCGGCGAGTAAAGCACTCATCTCATGCGATCGAGCCTAATAAAGCCTGCTGAGGGGCCATCAAGACTTCGTTGCTCGCGCACATCCCGGTCCCTCCGTGTTACACGGTCATTCAACACCTAGTGAGGTGATCGTGTGTCACCGAATCGCCGCGAGAAGCCGATCACCGGTTAGCGGCACGAATGGAAATCTCATCGATGAAAACGGGGCCAGCGTCTGCGTTCGGCGACATGTCTGCTTTCTGAACGCTGATTTCCATGCGGTCATCCTCATTCGATCCATGCTCACTATCGAAGCTTTGTGTCAACGTCACCCATTTCCCCGACTGCAAACCACTTAAATCAAATGTACCAATCTCTTGATTTGGGCTCTTCAACATCACGTGGATCTTGCGGAGCGGTCGATTGGACGCGGCCCACACTTTCATTGATAGTGTGAATTTGCCCTTGGGAAGATTCACTGATCCATCGGGACCCGCGACCACGGTTTTGTCACCCGCAATCTCAACATTTGGATCGAACTTTAGACTTTTAATTCCGCCTGCAAACTTTTCATAGACGGTCGAGAAAGGGGATTCATCGTCGATCCGCCAAAACTTTTGATAATCGTTCTCGGCATCCGTTTCCGGCGTCAAATCCAAAGGCTGGGGATGTTCTGATAAAGCAGAGGCCCTTCGAATCCGTAGAAGCCACGATCAAGCAGATTGGAATCTGGTTTCTGCCAAACACGCACGTAGTCGACTTCATAATCAACCGGCAACTCATCCTTGTCCGGATATCCCATCCAACGAAAGATTTCCGAATCGAACCAGATCTCCATAGGATTGGTTAACACCCAACCATCTCCCACCGCTTGTTTAGTGGTTTCGTGAATCAGTTTGCCGTCCAAATAAAACTTTAGATGTTCGGGTCCCCAATCACATGCGTAGACGTGAAAGTCATCCGCAACGCGGAACGGTAATTTATGCTTGTGAGTGAACGTTTTGTTGTTTCCCACCTCCGCCTGAAAGCGGCCGGGACGCCAATCATGCATCGTAAAAAGAAAGTCATTTTCCATCGTATGAGTTCCCATCTTGGGGTTACCCATCTGCTCGTAGATGTCGAGTTCACTCTGATGTCCGATCGTCCAGAACGAGCTGGTCATCGCAGCATTGCCCGCCTTTGATCGAGTTTCCATATAACCGTAGAGAAAACGCTTTCGTGTGATCACGCCAGCGGTCGTGACCGGGGCGACTTTGTCACCATGAGTTCCCCCTGCGTAGTCTTCCTTGGCGAAATCAAAGTCCGGTTCCCATTGAGACCTCAGCTTCAACAATCCGTCTTCGACGCGGACGTTGTGGGCGGCGAATTGAGAAGGTGCACGACCTTTCCAAATATAGTAATCACCGTTTTGGCCTTGGACGATCCACTTGTCGGTATCGATCTTGTCTCCATTGAACTCGTCGCTGACGGCTTCATTGAGAACCCAGCCGCCTGAATTCGAGAGATCCGACGCGGGGAAAATTTTATTGGAATCCGTCGTGTTTGGACAGTCTTCGGCGATGACGGGAACCCCCAACGCCAGAACGGCAAAAAGCGAAGCAACGGCGAAACGCGTGATTGGCTGGCTGTTCATGAGTCTCTCTCTTTTGATTGTGGATTCATCCGCAAACGATAGCCTCCAAGAACACATCTCGATTTCTCAGAGCTAAAACTCTTGACGAGGTCCGCGATCTAATTGCCGATTCCACCCCAGATTGAGTTGAGTGTCGACATTTTTCACTGCTGCTATTTCAGAGTCGCTGGCAGACTTCCTTTCCAGCCGGCATTGAACTGCTCGAGCAACTTCTCAACCTGCGTCGGTTCACGATCGGCGATGTTCACTGTTTCGTTTGGATCACTCTTGTGGTCGTACAGCTCAATATCGATCGGTTCCGCATCGGGGTTTCGTACATCTTTCCAGATCACCAAACGGTAGCGGTCCGTTCGCATCGTGTACCCCATCAAATGATTCTCAAATAGGTCGCGATCCCATTTCACTTTTTGTTGTGATTTGATCCGCGATTCCACTTCTTCGATCAACGGCCCGAAGAAGGTCTCGCGCATGCTCTGCTGCAGCGGATTAGCGGCCCACTCTCGCAACGCAGGGTTAGGGAATTGACTAAAGGCGGCTGTTTCCCAATCACGATTCGGATTTTCTAGCAACGGCTTGAAACTCGTTCCTTCCAAATGGGATGGCTGGGCGAGTCCCGCCAGCTCACAAAGCGTTGGATACATGTCGACGAGTTCAACAAGAGCATCCGTGGTCTTGCCCCGACTGCCCGCGGGCATGTCGGGTGTCCAGATCATCATTGGAACACGAGTCGCAATTTCATAGTTCGTCGCTTTGCCCCAGACACCCATGTCACCGAGGTGCCAGCCGTGATCGCCCCAAACAATGATGATGGTGTTCTCACGCAATCCTGCTTCGTCGAGGGCCGCGAGCATGCGTCCGACCTGAGCGTCGACGTAGCTGACGCAGGCCAGATAGGCGTGTTTAAGTGTCCGAGCCAGTTCGGGCTCAATCGGTCCAAACTTTGGAATGCCGTCGCGGACTCGCAACTCAAAAGACGCATGCAGCCCCATTGCCGCACCAGCGATGGGTGATTCGTCATGCTCGGCCAACGGAATCATTGCTGGATCGTAGAGATCCCAGTAACGTTTCGGAGCGATGAACTCGAGGTGCGGTTTAAAGAAGCCTAAACCAAGAAAAAACGGCTTATCGCCTTCGGCAACCAACTCTTTCATCGTGGCAATGGCGAGATCCGTGTTGTAGCCGTCTCGATAGGCTTGATCAGGCACATCGGCACATTCGTAAGCGGGCCCATGAACCAAACCGGTTCCTCTGATGCCCTTACCGTATTTGGCTTCTAAAATTTCCAGGTTCTTCTTCTGGATCGCTTGATTCTCTGGAAGAGCATAAGTCGGGAAGGGAGCCTTTAGCTTCAGGTTTTTCTTTGACGGCTGCCGGCTCCACGAGTTCTCCATATCGGCATGCTCAGGATTGTGAAAAATCTTTCCGCAATGAACGGCTTCGTATCCGTTGGCGATAAAGTGCTGTGAAAGGGTGATGATGTCCGGATTCAGATCACGAAATTTCGCGTTGTTCTCGACCACGCCGATCGTGTCGGGGCGGGCCCCTGTCATCAAACTGGCACGCGACGGACTACAAATTGCTTCTTGACAATAAGCTCGATTGAACAGCAATCCATCACCCGCCAGCTTGTCCAGGTTGGGCGTGATCGCAATTTCCGAACCGTAGCACCCGAGTTCGGGACGCAAATCATCAATCGCGATGAACAACACGTTCGGTTGCTTTACGACGTTGTCTTGATCGGCAACCGAATTCCGCTCGTCACCATGAAGTGCGGTTTGCGAAAGCAAAAGTGCAATCAGTGCAAAATATTTCATCATAATCCTGTGTCTTAATACATGTTGCGAAGTCATTGCGATAGTGAAAATCGCCAAGCGTTTCTGTCTGTTTCAACTCACGAATTGTCCAGCAAAAGCCTTGGTGACTTTCGCATCACGCCGGTTCACTTCCAAACTACCGGTACGAATACTGTCATTTCAGCCGTGCCTCGATTGCTCCAGGCATAGTACGGAACGAAGTCAACTTTACGCGAACTCCACTGAGGCTTTTTGACCGCACGATACATGCCCTGGGCCGTGTCAGGGCGTAAAAGCACGTTGGCGCTGATCATCGTCACTCCGCCCAATAGATCAGGGCGATGCGACGCTTTCAATTCGGAGTTGCCTTCGAGGTAGACGTCGAGCGGTTTTGTCCCCGCGGGCAAATCAGGGCTCTCGATGCAATACACCAGCGGCCCTCGTTTGATTGCGACTTGGTTGCGAACTTCTTCAATGCGAGGGTGCCCTTCAACCATAGTTACCTCCATCGGCATGTCGACCGTTATCACATCGCCGGCCTGCCACGCACGCTCGATGACCGCAAAGGTTCCTGGAACGACTTCGACCCCCGCATCGTTGCCGTTGATCTGGATGGTCGTACCGACAGCCCAGTTCGGTACACGCACACTGATCGAAAACTCGCTTGTCTTGCACTCATCGACCGTTAGCAGAACCCGTCCCTCCCAAGGATAGGAAGTTTGTTGTGTCAATTTCAAAGCAGATCCGTCGGGCAGCGTCGTGTTTAGCTTATTGCCGCCGAACAGGTTCACAGTCACGCCGTTTTCGGACAAGCTGTAGGCCCATCCCGAAGCTTTCGCAATCGTTCGGACCAAGTTGGGAGGACAACAAAAGCATTCGATGTACGGTTCGCGGTTCGCGGACTCGGTGCAATCTCGATGGTCCGCGTATTCACGTTGTCCGTGGTTCATTCGCAGCGGGTTGGCATAGAAGTAGTGCTTGCCATCGGCACTGATGCCAACCAATGCACTGTTGTAGAGCACAAGTTCCATGATATCTGCATACTTCGACTCGCCCTTGATGCTCAGCAATCGCCAGTTGAACATAGCGTTGGCAATGTTGGCGCACGTTTCGTTGTAGGCGGTGGAGTTTGGCATCAGGTATTCATCCAGAAATCCTTCTTCGATCTTGTCACGACGTGTGGACGCACCAAAGTGAGCTTGTCCAACAGCACCAGTGACATACATCTTTTTGTTTGCGACGTTGTCCCAAAGCCGATCAAGTGCATCAATCAGAGCTTTTTCGCCCGTTTCCGCATACACATCCGCTGCACCTGAGTAGTAGTAAAGTGCAAGCACGGCATGCCCCACCGCTTCGGTTTCCTCGCGTAGTGGGACGCGTTCTTTAACCATGTCACCGATCGGATAGCCTGCGGTGCTGGCATCTTCAACGACCTCCGATTTGCCACGGTTATTGATAAAGATTTCCGCTAATTCCAAGTACCGCCGGTCTCTCGTGCTGCGGTAAAGTTCCGTCAATCCCATGATTTGAGATTGATTAAAACCAAATCGCGATAGTTCTTTGGGCTGCGGCTGAAACAACTTGTACAACAGATCCGCGTTCTTAATCGCGATCGACAAAAAGTTAGTTTTGCCTGTAATACGATTGTGAATACAGGCACTCGTGTATAAGTGGCCGCAGTTGTACATCTCGTGATACTTGCGGTTGGAAAAATGCGGGATGCCATCGATTTGAATATTGGTGTGCAGGTATCCGTCGTCTTCCTGCGTCTTGCCGATCACGTCGATCACTTCGTCAAGTTCATGCAGAATTGCCTCATCCCGATTGATTGCATAGACGTAGGTGGCGGCTTCCATCCACTTAAAGAAGTCGCCATCGTGCCACGCGAATCCTTGATGATGGCCCTCCATCAAACCGGCCGCAATCTTAAAATTGTTATAGCCATGCCCAATGTCGCCTTTGAGAACCGATCCCATATAGGGAACCATCACTTCAGCGCACTGTTCGAATTTATCTGCCCAAAATCCATCGGTCCATCGACAATCACCATAGTTGATGTTGCGAAGGACTACGTTAGGACTTTCTGAGTTGTTTACGATCGCACGAGTATGGAGAGTCGTAGTTTTCATTGAAGTTGTTACTCAATTCCAAATCAAAAAAGATTTCTTTGTAATCAGGGATCATTAGGTGACATCCCGTTAGCCATTTGGGCGCTAGCCCCGGTTCATCGCCGGAACCGTGGCCTGCGGGCTGTTGATTTAGTGAGCCGTGACGCGTGAGCGACCGGGTTCCACGCATTACCCGGTGCCTTA
>CAXBHV010000443.1:0-6070 GCA_963974855.1 uncultured Rhodopirellula sp.
CGGCGGGAACGCAATGCGATTCGCAATCCTCGTCACTGATGTCATAGAGTTGCTCGCAGGGTGGCACACATAAAACAACTTCATCAAATTCTGGACTGTTTTTGAAGAGTTTCGCGGCATGGCTGACTTTTTCCGCTGTGCCGCAAAGCAGCAGTTTCTCGAGTTTTCCACCGTCAATGCCGAGGTGGCGATGGCAATATCGTTGCAATCGCGAATGATGTCCATCGAGTGTCACTTGCAGCTCTTCGACTGTTTTTGCTGCGGCGGGACGATAGTCGAGAATCAGACGGCCTTGGTGAATGATACCCACGTCCCAACGTGTGCCCGTACCATCAGCGATTAAGATTGGATTGTTTGAATCCCGGCTGGTATAACCAATCAAACGTGCCACGCTGATTAGCGAAGGTTCTGCCCAGGCGACCTCGACATCATTGTCACGCAATGTGTCGTAAATCATCCGCATCACCGAATGATTCGCCACACTCGTTGCGGCATAATGGGTTTGTGCATCGATTTGAGTGCGAAGCAGCCCGGTGACCTTTTCACCAGGCCCAAGCTGCAAATAACGTGGCACTCGACTCTGCAATGTCGACAATTCATGGTCGACTGCGTCGGACGTCCCAAGCGTGATTCGGTTGACGCAAATATCGCCATCCAAAGAGAGACACACCTTTCCGCGGCGCATATCGTAACGTTCCACTAGCGTTGCAATTGCCTCGGCAAATGAGGACGCATGGGATGCGGTCAACCAACCACTGGACATCGGACAACGAATGGCATCGATGTCCAGCCGATATCGCTCTCCTTGAATCGGAGTGGCGATCGCGACTTGAACCATTCGATTTTCAATCCAAAAACCGAAGAGTTTGCCACGTTCAGCGTCGTTTTTTTGCTTAGATAACCGGTGCGACATTGCAGGAAATCCCCCTGCAAGAAGCGTAGGTCGTGGTTAACGCGATGAATAGCAATTCGATCTGACTGTGCGAATAAACAGTTAGGTAGATGTGTTTTCGCTCGTTTGACTATCCATCTTGTGAGCCGTGACGCGTGAGCGGCCGGGTTTCGCGCATTACCCGGTGCCTTACGGCCCGCGGCTCACCACTGCCAATTACATTTCGATTAAATCGACCACCCGCTAACGCCGTCGGCTCACAAATTCGGAGGTAATGCCCAATCCAGAAAAGTCGGCGTATTCGTTACCGATATTCATGATTGTGCCGGTCTTAGTGGTCGTAGTACGTCACCCTGCTGTGGTGACCGCTGGCGGCCGATTATGACGAGAATAGGAATCAGTACATTGTCCACGACGGTGGTTTCCAAGCCACATTTCTCGTCCCGCTACGTTAAGCCATGCTCGACACTCCCGTCGCCTTCATCGTCTTTAATCGGCCCGAGCAGACGCGGCAGTCGTTTGCGGCCATTCGAAAGGCTCGTCCGAAAACTTTATTCATTATCAGCGATGGTGCTCGTAGCGAGCGACCCAGCGAAGCTGCATTGGTTGCCCAGTCACGTCAAATCGCCGAAAATTGTGATTGGCCGTGCGAGGTCACGCGTTTCTATTCGGACATCAATCTAGGCTGTGCCAAACGCGTTAGCAGTGGCATTACGGCTGTGTTCGAACAAGTCGAGCGAGCAATCATCTTAGAAGATGACTGTGTCCCCAACCAAACGTTCTTCCGCTTCTGCAGCGAACTGCTTGAACGCTATCAAGATGACACGCGAGTGATGGCGATTAGCGGCGACAACTTTCAATCTGGCAATGACGATTCAACCGATTCGTATTACTTTTCGAAATACCTGCATTGCTGGGGCTGGGCAACGTGGCGACGTGCATGGCAACACTATGAAGGAACGCTTGCCGCGTGGCCCGATTTTCGTGATAGCGAGGATCTTGCAGCACTCTGCCACTCGCTGCGTGAACAAGACTATTGGACGCGGATATTCAATCGAGTTCACGCGGGCGAAATCGATACTTGGGATTTCACCTGGCTGTTAGCCTGTTGGATGAATCACGGTTTGACTGCGTTACCGACGAAGAATTTGGTATCGAATATTGGGTTCGGTGATAATGCGACTCACACATCCGACCCCAGTCCGTTTGAGAAATTGCCTACATATGAGTTTCAAAAGCTTGAGCACCCCGAACGAGTCAGCCGCTGCCTGTTAAAAGACATTGCCACCGATCGGTTGATGTTTAGCCGCGGCAAGTTGCGGTTTCGACACCTCGTTCAGCTCGCTCGACAATACGCACCACTGGCTCGTCGTGCTGCCTAGCGAGCGAAGCACGGAATTGGAACCCTGCGACCGTTCAAAACGAGAGTCGGGCTGTAGCGAAAGTCGTCAAGACTTTCGGCAATTCACGGCGTGGACGAAACTCTTGGCGAATTTCGCTACACCAAGATTAAGCCGAATCAAGATCAAGCCAGAATGATGCGCTCGTCGACCGGGTCAACGACTCAAGCCGCATGTCGGGCAGATTGGTTGAACCAATCGAGTCGTTCCAACATATCAAACTCGTTGTTGTGAACCGTGAAATCGGTCACGCCCATACGCGGGAAATCAGTGTAGTTGCCGTGTAACTGCTCACCCCCATAGCGATGAAGCAACATCAGCTGGCCTGGGAAAAGTGCGTTCATATAGGCAGCGCCGCCCTGCACCGCTATTCGGTGTTGCGAATGCGAAAGCAAACAGAGTTGGAACTCGTTAAACGAGAGATGCTTGTGGCTTTCGTATAACTCTTCGGCGAGCACCACGCCCTGCTCACGCAGTCGCTCTTTTTCGTTCAAATTTCCTACCGGCATATGATCGTGAACGATATGTGCGGTCGGTCGCAAATAGACGATGCTGAATTGGTCGCTGGCCTTTTGAACCACACGATCAAGGAACGGTCTCGACAGAAAGTTGATCGGCGGATGATCCCACTCGATGTTGTATTTATTGAATATCAGCAATAGAGGTTTGGGGAAACTCAGCTTGATTTTGCTCGCATAGTGTGCGGCAAAATTTGGCGGTTCCCAGCGATTCGCATCGGGGCTTTCGTGCGGCTTTTGAGCGATCGAATCGAGATATTTGACGAATTGGCGTTGTTCGTATAACTCGCGGTGATCGGGCGAGAAAAAGTAGAAACACTTCGTTCCCAAACAGCTTACCGTTTGCTGCAGGCATCCCACTTTTGCCAGATGGTAGGCGTATGGAACGTGGTAGAACATTTCGTAGCCAAATTCACAGCCTTGGCTATCGACGATCGAGCTGGGGTACGGTCCAAGTGGCCGCACATTCGGCTTGCCTTGCAATCGATGCTTCAGCGCAGCGAAACGATTTGCGAGTGAAACCTTGGGTTTGGCTGCAGCATCGAAACGCGTCTGTGGGTGTTGCTTATGCGGCACGTTGATTCTCCGCAAGTTCGCGTTTTGCATAGCGTCGCTCTCGCCACTTCGCTTTCAAAGCTCGGCGGAAAGAACGAATTTGGAATGCCAACGATGGTGGCTCGTTGTCGATGATCCACGTCGCACGCTCGACCTTCAGATAGCGACCATGTTTTTCGCAAAAATCATAAACAGGTTGGCGAATCGAACACTCGCCGTCCTCGTTTGTCCAGCACCAATCGTCGCCTGTCATGATCGCGTTGGGGAACAGTTCACGGCAAAGTTCGATCTCGGTTCCGACCTTGTCCGAATCCAGGTAAATGAGATCCGGCTCTAATCCCATCGACGACAATTCATAGAGAATCGCCGGAGAATATTCTTTAACGGGAATCACACGGTCTTGATTGTCCCACAAATTCGTCAAGAAGGTTTGGTAAAATCCGTTCTCGCGTCCGAGCTGTTTGGCTACCCTCTCGCATTGATGATTTTCGCGAGCGTAAGTCGCCAAATCCCAGGAAGCGGGCCATGGATCGACAGCAACGACGTTGACCGTTGGCGACGCGGCCAACCAATCGCGTATCGATCCACCTAGAAACGAACCAATCTCCAAAACCAAACTCATGTCTTTGCGTCGGATCTTTTCGGTGACCATCCAACGACCACCACCGTCCATGCTCCAATCGATCGGATCAAAGTCGGGACGTTCAATGGGCCAAGGATATCTTTGGCGAAGAAGCTTCATTGCCGTTTGATTGGTATTAGAAAGAGAGGTAAGCATCGGTTCCTCGGTTTTGAATCGAACGACAGAAGAGAATGATTTGAGCGGACACGATTGTCCGTCTTGCAATTGACTTGTTTACGCAGCCCGACGAATCGGCGGAGTTTGCTGGGGGATCTGCAACACACGTCCTGAACGACGCGTCATTTCCTTTTCCGCCAAATGCATTGCCGAAGCGATCACTTGGTGCATGTCGTAATAGCGATATGTTGCCAATCGCCCCCCGATCAAATAGTTCTTGGGAAGCATGGCAACATAACGCTGCTGCAATTGTTCGCCTTGATCGTTGTTGACCGGATAGTACATCTCGTCACCAACCTTCCAGTCCGCAGGATACTCGTGCGTGATCACGGTATGGTCGCTTTTGACGGGATCGAAATGCTTATGCTCAACAACTCGCGTGTAGGGCGTTTCCGCGTCGGTGTAGTTGATGGCGGCAATGCCTTGGTAATCAGGCGTTTGCATCACTTGTTGCTCGAATCTCAGTCCTCGCCAATCGTTGGCTCCGAGCTCGTACTCGAACAACCGGTCCAGCGGTCCTGTGTACACAATGCGATTGGCAATCGATTCAAAACGGCATCGATCGCCAAGGAAATCCACATTGGTTTCGACCGCGATCCCTGTGAGCAATTTCTGGAACAACTGTGTGTAGCCCCCTTCGGGAATCCCACAAAATCGATCGTTGAAATAGTCGTCGTTCCAAGTCAAACGAATCGGCAATCGGCGAATAATCGAGCTAGGCAATTCTTTGGGTTCGCGGCCCCATTGCTTTTTGGTGTAGCCGTAGACGAACGTTTCGTAGATTTCGGGACCGACTTGCGACAACACCCACTCTTCTAAATTGGCAGGGTTTTCGATTGGCACCCGTTCGGCTGCGAGACGCTGCTCCGCTTCCTGTGGTGTTTTGACACCCCAAAGTTGATGAAGTGTTGTCAAATTGATTGGAAACGAGAGCATTCGACCGCGAAAGTTGACTTTGGGTCGGTAGCTGAAGCGGCTGAAGCGTGCGTATTGGTTGACGTAGTTCCAGACGCCTTCGTCGTTGGTATGAAAGATGTGCGGGCCGTATTGATGGACATGGATGCCACCGACGTTGTCCGTGTAACAGTTTCCCGCAATATGGCTCCGTTTCTCGATGACGAGGCACTTTGCGCCCGCGTCGGTCATCTGTCTTGCGAAGACCGAGCCAAAGAATCCGGCTCCGACGATTACGTAGTCATACATCCTTGTCTCACTTCAGCCATTCTGGCGAATTTTCGGCGATAAAGTCCACCGATGTCGTCAATCGGAAGGCTTGTTCCGATGGTAGTGATCGCGCACTTCCTAACGGTCAGCTTCGTCCGGATTGTGCCAAATGCTTGAACAAAAAACTTGACTTTTGCTGTTTCAGGGAGTTCCATGATGGGTGCCGACGAGTTGACGGAAAATTCGCTATAACGAGTGAAGTCATCGTCTTCCAATCACTCGCGTTTTCTTCAAACTTAGTTTGTGCTTTTTGGAGTGAAAAGTCATGCTTCCCTCGCTGCGACGTCGTATCTTGTCCGCCACACGCAAGAAAACAGGACGTCGCGATCAATTGGCGTGGACCCTTACTGCCTTAGAGCCGCGTGTGTTGCTTGCGGGCGACGCCGGAGTCGCAGTGGCAACATCGGTCGATTTCGTCGAAGTCGGAGCGCCACCCGAAAGTGAAGCGGCCGGACAGACACTCGCCGCATCACACCACGTCGGTGCACATCAAGCAGCTCAATCCGTTTCGGCACACAGCATTGTGTTTATCGATTCGGACGTGACCGACAGCGATGCATTCGCTAGCGCCGCGTCGCCTGGTGCCGAAGTAATCCTGTTGTCCGTTAATCGAGATGCGATTTCGCAGATCACCGAAACGCTCGCAGCGCGGCACGATGTGTCGTCGATCCACATTGTCAGC
>CAXBHV010000444.1:0-6061 GCA_963974855.1 uncultured Rhodopirellula sp.
TTTGATGACTCGGCGTACCCGTGGTCCTGTCACGGGATGTTCCAACGAGCCTTACTGCCTCACCCTCCCAATAGCGACTGCCCCGCAGACCGACACCGCTGCTAAAAATTAGGACTCTTCTTTACCACGCCACGATGGGCGTTTTTTGCGAGCATTTGGATGGTGCTTCACGATCAAGTGTGGAGCATCGCGTCCTGAGAGTTTCTTGCCTTCGGGGCGATTACTGCGCCGGACAAGCTTGGCCCGCAGCCGATTTTCTTTATCGAAATATTCGTCGTCTATCTCGTACTCGACCCACATGTACTCGTAGGGAAGTACTTCGCGATCATAGGGACCGCGTGGGGGGGCACCTTCGATCGTGCCGTCGAAGACGGATCGATGAAAGAACACATCCTCGCGAAAATCTTCCGCCTCGATGAACCCAAATTCACCATCGGGGCTGACGAAACGAATGGTGCCGAGTCGTCGTTTTTGAATTCGATAGGGACGTTTAATTTCATCGTCGTCGTCGTGTCGCCCCATGCGATTGCATTCTCTCGGTACGGTGGTGATGAAGGGTAACGGCACCAATTGGTGCGTAAAGGATTCAATGATTCAGGCCAACGGAGGCAACCAAGTGGACAATGTTACGGATTATCGTCGCAGTTGGAAGTCCATGACACAAAACAGGGTTCGACACGACACTTAGTTTAGTTCCGGATTTTTGGGGATGTCCGATATTCCGATCCATCGTGCCACCGATCGCGAGGTTGCACGGCGAATCAAGCGTGGCCACATTTCGTCCGCATTTTCAAAGACAACGTCGGCGGTTGCAGGAACGATGTGCCAAAGCCCAGCCTCTAATTCGGCGTTCAGCCGTTCGGTTTCCCAACCAAGGTGGCCGATAATCAACCGGTAGGGGCCTGGTTGTTTGTTTACTAGCCCTTCGAGATGCTGTTTTTGTGCCGCCACGTAAATTCCGTTTCCCGTTTCCGCCTCGGCGTATTCGCTCAACTGATGGATTGCCACAACAGGGCCTGACAGCGGGCCTCCGAAATGAACCATGCCTACGGGTGAATAGGGCGTCGGAGGGCTTGGTAATTCTGAACTCGCTTGCCCTTTGCTGATTTCAGGTAGTCGGTTTTTAGATTCCCCTTCGCGTGTTTCCTGTTCTGGGCTGTCACCGTCTGTGTCCTGAGAATCCAAGGGTTCCCCAAGCATCGCCATCAAGGCTTGCGGGTTTGGATGCATGGGGCGGTTGAGCATGACCCCAATGACACTGTCCTGGTCATCGTGTACAAGCAAGCAAACCCCTCTGGTGAGAATGGGGTCTGTTGCTAGCGAGGAAGCAACCAGAAGATTTCCAGTTAATGATTCCATCGTAAATTATCCCGAAGGTTGTTTGGGAAGTCTGTCATATTGGCAGTTTTCAATCTGCAGGCTAATAAAGGGGCAAGCGGCGCGCCAAAGCCGTTTTTCAGCAGAAAAAGCCGTCAATTAACAACGAATTGATTGCAAAAACGCTGTTCTTTCTAGTTTTAAGCACCACAAATGTGATTTGGAGTATCGGATGTCGATCGAGAAAATGCGACGAACTTACACGCTCAGTGGACTCGATAAAAAAGACGTCGATCCAGACCCGATGGTTCAGTTCGATCTCTGGTTTAAGCAGGCGACTGATGCGCAGTTGCCGGAGTGGTTTGAGGTCAACGCCATGACGCTGTCGACTGCGGACCCCCAGGGAGCGGTGACCTCAAGAGTGGTGTTATTGAAACAGGTCAAAGAGGGTGAGTTTTATTTTTTCACCAATTACGACTCAATCAAGGGAAAACAATTGGCGGCCAATCCCAAAGCCGCCCTTTGTTTCTTTTGGCCTCACTTGGA
This sequence comes from uncultured Rhodopirellula sp., assembly GCA_963974855.1. Taxonomy (GTDB): domain Bacteria; phylum Planctomycetota; class Planctomycetia; order Pirellulales; family Pirellulaceae; genus Novipirellula. The sequence goes on from CAXBHV010000444.1 coordinate 1,864, forward strand.
GCGGCAGATTCGTATCGAAGGAAGCGTACGCAAAGCAGCCCGCGAAGACGCCATTGCGTATTTTCAGAACCGACCGCGCGAGAGCCAACTTGGTGCATTGGTCAGTCACCAGTCAAGCGAGGTGAGTTCGCGGCGTGAACTCGAATCTCGAATGCAAGAATTGGTCGCCGAGTATGAGGGCCATGAAATTCCTTGTCCTGAAAATTGGGGCGGTTATGCCTTAAAGCCGACCACGATTGAATTTTGGCAAGGACGGCCCAGCCGACTGCATGACCGAATCGTCTATAAGCATAACGATGACGCTTTCTGGGAGATTGTGCGACTTAGCCCTTAAGTGTCATGCCTTTATCGCTTACTGCGATTATTGAATGGGGACAGAGATTTGCTGCACTCGGTAAACTCCTGAATGTGGAAAATGAATTGTGAGGAATTCAATGTCCTCGCTCAGCGAAAAACTGGGGAGCTGAAGCAGGTCAATCGTTTGAATTCGATTGCCCTCGTCAGGTGCAGGCACAGAATGTTTGGTTTCGCCAGGGAATAATTGTGATCGAAATGAAAGCATCAAGGCCGTGTTTTCCGCAATTTTGGTTTGTGTTGGTGGAACGATTGCCATCTGCAACTGAAATCGTTCGTCGCTTTTCCAATCGAGATAGCTCAGCACAATTTTCGCTTGGCCATTACTTTCGATTAACCATTCGCCAGTGTCTAGTTGTTTGGATTCAACTGCGTCGACGACGGTGAACGGAGACGATCGGTTTTCGGCATTCTGCCGAGTGTGGGGACGTGTTTGCGTATCCAAAAGAGCCGGTAATGAATAGAGTCGATTCGCTTCTCTGCTTGTCTTGATTAAGTTCAAAAACTCAGGGCTGACACTTTTGTATAGATTGCGAGCTAGTGTCGGTCTGGGGAAAACGAGGTTCGTGGCATATAGAAATTGATAGCGGCTTGGCTTGTCGGTTAATACATCAACCATGTAGGACAATTGCGGTTCGTATCCCCAAGGAAAACGGAGTGCGGGATATTCACGAGCAAGGGTGTTGCCATTGATGTCGACAATTTGAAGGTTGCTTTCTGAAGCCTCATCCAGCGGTGCAAAGATCGTTTTCTTGAGCTCTTGGATCGCCGCGAATTCTAGTTGATGCTCACGAATCTCGCCTCCGCGAGTGGTTTGGAAAAATGGCATTCCCCAGCTTCCCAAGCCGCTTGCAACACTGTGTGACCCCCAAGCAAACATGACGCAAAGCAAACAGAGCTTGATGTAAATCAGACGCCATTTTTGGGGAACACGTTGCCATCCCCCATCGAACGATATGGCAATTGCGATGCACGTCCAGGTGTAGGGCATAAACAAATATTTGGGCGGAATGACATATTCAATACCTGGTACAGGGCGTCCCAAACAAATCATTAATACGACACCACTCATGATTAGCAACACGGCGACGAGTTGATGTTGCAGGGGACGGTTTTGCAGTGCAGGCCAAGTCACGACAATCATTGCAGCAAACAACACTACGCTGATAATCATTGCGAATTTAAGCAATCCAAAATCGATGAGGTGGTGTGGAATCGCAAGAGGTATCGAGATTAGCGATGTGGCGATCGTGTAAAACCACTGGGTGATGAGCCCCATCCACCCACGCTGAGGGCCAGCGGACGACAAAAACTGAGGCCCGTCTGGTTGATGGTACGCATGAAAGTAGAAAGCAATCGCCGCGAACATCGGAAGACTGATTGCGAGAAAGTGGGGCCAGTGTTGCCCTAACCGACGAAATGGATTCGATGTTGAATTCCCAACGATTTCACATGTGAGAAAGACAAAAGCAGCACAGGCGACCCAGAATCCACTGATGTTGATGAAGCACGCGTATCCCACTAGCAGCATGGTCAGTGCGTAATAGAGCCACGCGGTGGTCGTGCGGAAACGCAGCGTTGCCCAGCCAATCAGGAGCGCCGCCGTCATTAACGATTCATGCATCAGCAGGATGTACTCGCCTGAGGTGAGTTCGCCCCATAAGGTCCAGCCCACTAACAGAAAAGCAAAAATCAAGGTTCCAAGGCGTGAGACTCCTGCCTGTCGAAGATAGAGGCAGCCAGCCCAAACCAGTGAAATGAGAGTACCTACAGCAAGTATGTTGTAAGCAACAACTTGGGTACCGAACATCCAATGAAAGATGCGAATGATAATGCGGCCCAATGGATACACATGATCATTCATCGTCGCATACATGACCTCAGGAAAAGCAAGCGTGCGATTGTCAATCAATAAGTTGAAATCGTCGGATTCAAAGTAACCCCAAATGATGGCGGGCCAGTCGAACGCGAGAACAAGCGTCGAGCAGATGAGTCCCCAGTAAAAGCTTTCACGGTAAAGCGATCCGCGACGCTTAATGTTGGGGGATAGATTGACGAGTTTCGTTGCAGATCGCCAGAGAACGCGATCCGTTTTGTCGCCAAGGAGCCAAGATCCAAAAGTGACTGACGCAGCAAGAAGGCACAGGCCCCCGAAAATACGAGGTAAGAGAGGAATGATCAGCTCCGCCGATCCGCCCGACTGACGTTTTAGAACTAGTTCATAAAGAGGGGCTGGGAGTATTGCCAAGCCTGCAAACAGTAGCAACGCAAATGCGGATGACCATCGCACGACGGGCCATGATACTGGATGAGTTGTATTCGAAAATTCAGTCATGTCATCTGTAAAATCAAAAGAGATGAAACATCATCCGTTGTTCTAAGTGGCAGCCGAAATCAAAGCGAGTGCGCGCAAGCCTGATCTATTGCGAAATAAACGTTTTTGCATAAGAGCCTATCCGAAAACCGAGAGTGATCGATAATTGCCGATTCGGCCGTAGCGGAATTCGTCAAGAATTTCGGAACCGATAGGGCCTGATCGAAAGTCTTGACGACTTCCGCTACCCCTTTTCGGATACTCTCTTAAGTGGGGTCAGTTTGGGCTACGGATTGATTAGCATACACTTCTTTCGGCCCCGTTGAATGCCGATTGCTTTCGGCACGTACATCATCGGACATTAATACTCGCTGGAAGAAAAGCATCAACAGCGTACACAGATAACGCCGTCCCATTTCTCGCATTCTGAGGTTGCTTGAACCCCACGTTCGGCCTTCCCACTTGATGGGGACTTGCTTGATTTTATAGCCACTGATCAATGCGCTGAGCGACATTTCCAGCGTGATATTAAAATGGCACGCGCGATACGGGCCGCACTGGTCAATGACTTCTTTGCGGTAGGCTTTGAACGCGTTGGTCAAATCGTTCATTTCAGTCCAGAACATCCACTGAACCATTTTGTTAACGATTCGATTAACGACAAGTTTGATTCGGGGATATTGTTTAACAGAGGAACCGCTGATAAATCGCGATCCAAAAACACAGTCGTATCCCTGTTGGATTGTGTTGTAGTAGCAGAGAACATCATCGGGGTGGTCGGAGCGGTCGGCCATGTAAATGACCACAACGGATCCGCGAACAAACTCGAGCCCCGAACGAATGGCGCGGCCAAATCCACCGGGCGATTGACGTCGTATTAACCTTATGGTCGGCCAGCGTTTGACCCGTTCAAGCACCTCGGCCTCCGTCTCGTCTTGGCTATTGTCGTTAACGACGATTAACTCGGTTGCGATGCCATGGTGATCAACCAGAAACAGCATCAGTTCGTCAATGCAAAGACCGATGTTGCCCTGTTCGTTGTACGCCGGAATGACAATCGATAACTGAGGACTGTCTGTCATAGGGCGGTTGCTTGTTGAAGATCGAAATAAAACGTTGACCTAGCTCAGTTATTTTGGCGTTCCAATACAAGCGTTTGATGTTGTATCGAGGTTCCGCTACCCACCAAGCACAAGATGGAATTAACCCAGGGTAATCGAACGTTCAGCCAACTCGATTGCAATGGGTGGAAAAAGTCTGCTTCACGAGGTTTTGTGAAAGTGGATTTTATCAGAGGATGTCGAGTTTAGGAAATATCGAGCCAAGCAGGGTGTTGTCGAGCGTGTTCTGCGATTTCGGATAAAATGCGATCGGTCGCCCGAGAAGGCTGCCATTGCCATGCGTCTCTAGCAAGGCGCGAATTAAGAACGATCCATGGCAAATCGAACGGACGCTCTTCGTCGGACGTTGCGACCGTATGGTTGCCGAACTGCTCGTTGCACCACTGCGTTAATTGGTGCAACGAACGAG
>CAXBHV010000445.1:0-6060 GCA_963974855.1 uncultured Rhodopirellula sp.
ATTGTCAGCAGGAATGACCATCGCACCGGGTTGAGCACTGTTGGTGCGATAATAATCCGGAGCCCAGCGGCTCAGTTCTACGTACATTGCGATCACTGCAACTAGCATGAATAGCATCGCGAGGATCAAAATGACGGTGTAAACGCTCGGAGGTTGTTTACGTGGTTTTTCAATCGAGGGTAGTGTCGACACGATCGCCCTCCTGAATAACGCCTTGGCTGTAATCGGCTAGGATTTCCGCGACAGCTCGATCGGGTTCAATTTTTAAGATACGGGCCTTGCCAACGAAGCGGCCCTTGCGACTGACTTCGATATGGTGGCCTGATCGCAAACCATCATCGTATCCAATCGAAACTTCGATCAATTTCTTGGGTCGATTGATCACCAAAACGGTGCCGTTGCGATCCGGAGGCGATCCATCAAGTGGTTCGTTGATATCGATTCCCTTCGAGTCGACGACTTCTTTATAACGTGTTACTTGAGCCATCAATTGGTCGTTACGCTCGGTTTGGATTTGGACAATCCCGCGTAACTTGTTCATTTGGTCCGTCAACTTCAATGTTTGAGTGAACAGGGTGTCGCGGTCTTCCTGTTCCTTGCGAATCTGTTGTCGCAATCGATTCGCTTCGGCGGTCAACTCTTCGAGCTGCAGGGCACGACTGCGATCGGTTTGAGCAAACACGGTGTTTTGAGCTTCTTTTTGCTGATAGCTCTCTTCCCGTTTTTGCAGTTGGTCTTTCAGTTGGTCCAACTGAGTCGTCAACGCTGCGAGCGCCGTTCGACGTGCGGCTTGTTCACGAGCCAAAGCCGCTTCAACGCGTTGCTGCGTATCACGAAGTTGCTCATTGGTTGATTCAAAATCTTGAATTTGTTCTTTCAGTCCACCTGGGCCTGTCACGACGTCCCGCCAATTGCGGTGCGATGCGTTAACCGCCAAAGCCAAAACCATAAAGGTCAAGCTGAGGATGAGGATGATGACTGAGAACGATTTCCCGAGTAGGGTCATTGCGAAAATTCCGTATACGTTCCGACCGACAAGAGATCCCCGACGAAAAAGAGATCCAGCGACGCGATAGGCGAGTGAACTGCAAAAATTGGCAATTCGCCAACGCTGGCACGCTCTGATGATCGAGAAGAGAGAAACTCACTCCACGCGACCAGTGAAGTATAGTTAGCCCATAAATAGAGTGTCAACGAAAACGTTGTTAAAACGGTTAAACCGGACGTGGTTTAACAGCAGGGTCGGTTTGTGCTGCTTTTTACGATGATTTGGTGCCGCTATTGGGTCATGCATGCGGCAATAGCGGCTAATAATCAATCCCCTCAAGCGATTTGATCGCCTGTAGGAACTGTTCCATGCTTGCCGTCCGTTTCTCAACGTTCGGTTGAAGTGCTCCCATGATCGCACGAGCGAGTCGCGGTTCCACGTCGGGGCGCCGATCCAATAGGTCTTTGGGCGGTGAGGTGTCGTGATGCAGTGCTGCCTTTCCGTTCACTACATCCCCCTGCCACGGATGCTCGAAACAGCACAAGCAGTAACACGTCACCCCAAACGAAAAGATGTCGACGCGATAGTCGGTCGAACGACGCCGAACAATTTCCGGGGACATGTAAAGCGGCGTGCCGGTGCGATTTCCCGGAGCCATAAAGTGACGGGTCGCGGGGACAGTCAAGCCAAAATCGATCAGTTTCAGCCCGCTAAAATCGGGAAAACAGATGAAATTGCGGGGACAGATATCGCGATGGATGTAGCCGCGTGAATGGACGTATCGGATCGCTTCGGCCATCTGCCGAATCAACGTCATCCGTTTGCCTTTGACGTTTGCTTCCTGGCGATTGACGATTACATGTTGCAGGCTGGGCCCTTCGACAAACTCCATCACCAAGATCGGTTGGCCTTTGCTGGTCAGCCCGGCCTCGTAGGTCTCGGCTACATTGGGATGCTTCATCCCCAGGGCAATCTCGCCCTCACTTGGCTTGTTGAGTCCCTTAAAACGGGCCTCAAATTGCTCCATCTTCTCAATGTCAAGCAATTTGACGCCGACGGTGCGTTTGTGCTCGCGGTCGTTGGCGACGAAGAAATTGCTCATCGTCCCGGTGGCACTGGTTCGCACCCGGTCAAAACGCAGTTCGACGTTGATTCTCGCGTTGGCTTTGGCGACGCCCCCGTTCGAATTGAACTTGGCCTTTAGCGAGTCAAATAGCCCCATAGGGTCACGCGAGCATTGGGAAACAAGAGAAAAGAAATGGCGTTATAGGTGTTCCGGACGGCTGCCAAAGGCAACTGCCCCCTCTAGGGAAAACCTACTTTCCACAATAGTCGATTGCGCGAGCAATCTCCGTTTTTAGCGATTTTCGTGGCACGATCCGGTCGATGTAACCATGTTCCAGTAGAAATTCGCTCGTTTGGAAGCCTTCCGGCAACTCAATTCCGATGGTCGCCTTAATTGTTCGCGGCCCCGCGAATCCGATCAATGCCTTTGGCTCCGCAAATACCAAGTCCCCTAGAGAGGCAAAACTTGCTGCAACCCCGCCCATTGTGGGGTTCGTGAGAACGCTCACGAATAGCCCCCCTGCAGCGTCATAACGCGCTAACGCGGCAGACACTTTTGCCATTTGCATCAATGAGAGAATGCCTTCGTGCATTCGAGCCCCTCCGCCACTGGCACTGATGATGATCAGCGGCAGGTCATGTTCGGTTGCGAATTCGATCAAACGCGTCAATCGTTCGCCGACCACGGATCCCATGCTGCCCATGATGAACGCGCTGTCGGTCACCGCAAACGCCACGCGGCGAGCCCGCACCATTCCGGTTCCGGTCAGCACAGCGTCGCTAAGCCCAGTGCGTTTTTGTTCCGCCTTTAGCCGGTCGGAATATTTGCGTCGATCGGCAAATTCCAGCGGATCGGTGGGTCGCAGATGCTCGTTCATCGACTCGAATGTGCCCTCGTCCAAAACTTGGGCAATGCGTTCACGTGCAGACACATAAAAGTGATATTCGCACTTGGGGCACACGTTCAACCGCTGGGCAACCTCTTTGTTGTAGACCGATGCGCTACAACCAGGGCATTTAACCCATAAACCTTCGGGCACACCACGTTTTTTGGGCGGCGCCGTCGAGTCCACGCTCTCCTGGCCGGTCGATGCGTCAGCGGCCAACACGCCTTCGGATTGCGGAGCGTCAGACGAGACCACTGGGTTGGGGTCGTCGGTCTTAGAAGGGGTCGAATCAACGCTTGCCATGCTATTTCGGACCATACTGTCTAGGGGATCAACAATTTCAAAGTCGGAATCGATCGTTCACCTTAGCCGATTTTTCCGATTTGTGCTCCCTCAAATTGTAGTCGCTCGACGCGGATTGCGGGACATGCCCCCCACACCCCTCATGACCTCTTGTCCTGGTTTCGCTAGATTGCTGTAAACATGGCCTTGAACGTCCGTGGGTCTGGCCTCAAAAAAGAGTGTCAAACGCATCTAGCCAATACCGTAGGTCATGCCGTAGAAGTGGTCCGCGACGCTCACGCAGAATCATTGACGGTCGCGTAGAATCACTTCCGCGCCCAGCATTCAAGCTTGCCAACCGTTAGGATTGACGCCGGTGGCGTTGCCGATACAAAACTTGAACTGAAAAGTCCCTCACTCCTCATCCATTGACGACACGATCATGACGATTCGACCGGTACGAAAACTTCTTGTCGCCAATCGCAGCGAAATTGCGACCCGCGTCTTCCGCAGTGCAACGGAGCTCGGGATTCGCACGGTTGCGATTTATTCTCACGAAGATCGTTATGCACTACACCGCTTCAAGGCGGACGAGGCGTACCAGATCGGCGAACCCGGCGAACCCATTCGCTCGTACTTGAACATCGAAGCGATCGTCGATCTGTGCAAGAAGCATGATGTCGATGCGGTCCATCCTGGTTACGGGTTCCTGTCGGAAAACCCGGAGTTCGCACGGGCACTGGAAAACGCCGGCATCCTGTTTGTCGGCCCCAGCGTCAACTCGCTCGAACAACTCGGTGACAAAACCGCCGCGCGAAAGATTGCCGAAGCAGCCCAGGTGCCTGTTTTGGGTGGCAAGAACGAAGCACTTTCGGGTGTCGATGAAGCACTCGAAATCGCCAACTCGATGGGCTACCCCGTTATTTTGAAAGCGTCCAAGGGGGGCGGCGGACGCGGAATGCGAGTCGTCAATGCTGCCGAAGAACTACCTGCAGCACTCGAAGCGGCTCAGCGTGAAGCCAAAACGGCGTTTGGCAGCGACGAAGTCTTTGTCGAGCGGTTCGTGCAACGCGCACGCCACATCGAAGTCCAACTACTCGGTGACCGACACAACAATCTGGTCCACCTCTGGGAACGTGACTGCAGCGTTCAGCGGCGACATCAAAAGGTGGTCGAAATCGCGCCAGCACCCAACTTGAGTGCGGATGTCCGCAAAGCGATGTGCGAAGCGGCAATCAAAATTGGACGTGCCGTTGGCGATGGCACCAGCGGCTACGAAAATGCCGGCACCGTCGAGTTTCTGTACGATGTCGATGCGAAGCAGTTCTTCTTTATCGAAGTCAATCCTCGCATCCAAGTCGAGCACACCGTGACCGAAGAAGTCACGGGAATCGATATCGTTCGCAGCCAAATCTTGGTTGCACAAGGCTATCCGCTCGATAGCGAAGAAGTGGGAATGGCGTCGCAAGATGCGATTCGCACCAGCGGTTTTGCGATGCAGTGCCGTGTGACGACCGAAGACCCAAGCAACCAATTCCGTCCCGATTACGGCCGTATCAGCCATTACCGCAGTGCAGCCGGACTTGGCATTCGTTTGGATGCTGGCAGTGCGTTTAGCGGTGCGGTGGTCAATCCGTTCTACGATTCGATGTTGGTAAAAGTCACCGCACGAGCCCCCACGCTGGCCTCGGCCGCGTCACGCATGAACCGCTGCTTGCACGAGTTCCGCATTCGTGGCGTGAAGACGAACATTCCGTTTTTGATCAAGATGATCAACTACCCGGCGTTCTTGGCTGGCGAAGCAACGACACGCTTGATCGACCAAACTCCGTCGCTGTTTGAATTGCCACGTCGCCGCGACCGGGCCAGCAAATTGTTGGCATTTCTCGGTGAAACGATCGTCAACGGCAACCCGCTTGTCGTCGGACGCCCCATTGCGACTCGTCGCGAACCGGCACCAGTTCCACAGCTGAAAAAACTAATCGAACTGCCCTCCCAAAAACTCCCCGAAGGGACCAAGGACATCTTTCGCCGCGAGGGTGCTGAGGGGCTCATCAAGTGGGTGCAGAAACAAAAAGGGCTACTGTTCACCGACACCACGATGCGTGACGCGCACCAATCGCTGCTCGCCACTCGCGTGCGAACGTTTGACATGTTGCAGATCGCGCCGGCGTACGCACAGCTGACGCCACAGCTGTTCTCGTTGGAAATGTGGGGCGGAGCAACGTTCGATACCACGATGCGGTTCTTGCAAGAATCTCCGTGGCAACGACTGGCGGATCTACGTGAGCAGGTCCCCAACATCCTGACTCAGATGCTGCTGCGAGCCAGTAACGCGGTGGGCTACACGAACTATCCCGATAACGTCGTCCGTTTGTTTGTACGCGAAGCGGTGCAAGCGGGAATGGACGTCTTTCGTGTTTTCGATGCACTCAACTGGCTCGAAAACATGAACGTCGCTGTAGACGCAGTGTTGGCCGAAGGCGGGATTTGCGAAGCATCGATCTGCTACACCGGCGATCTACAAAACCCACGACGTACTAAATACGACATCAAGTACTACGTCGAGCTGGCCAAACAGCTCGAGAAACGTGGCGCCCACTTGTTGGCGATCAAAGACATGGCCGGACTTTGCAAACCAGCCGCAGCTGTCCAGTTAATTCGTGCCTTGCGAGAAGAAATCGGCATCCCGATCCATTTCCACACGCACGACACTGCAGGCATCCAAGCAGCAACGATCCTGGCCGCCGCCGGCGAAGGCTTGCAAATTGCCGATGCGGCACTCGCACCACTTTCCGGTGGTACGAGCCAAGTCAACCTGAACACGTTGGTCGAAGC
>CAXBHV010000446.1:0-6052 GCA_963974855.1 uncultured Rhodopirellula sp.
TCTTCCACGAGCACTTGCATGCGATGTCGTGAGGTTTCGAGCTCCGCTTCAAGTTCGATAAAACGAGCAGGCGCCGGTGCAATGATAGGTGTCGCTAAATCGAGATGTTGCTGCTGTTTTGTGTCCGCGAGCTGGACATCCCCGTGCTCGAAATCGACGGACAATTGGGAATTTGCATAAATCTGCTGGAGTTCGTCGAAGACCAGCAGTACGAAGCCATCGTGATCACCACCTAAGACCGGATAGGCGCTCAAGATGACTTGCAGCGATGCGCCGTCGCAAGTGATTGAAAGTGCTCGGCTGCGTTGTACGGACGCTCGCTTTCGAGCGTCATGGACAACCGCGCGGAGATCCAAGCGAAGTTCCTCGCGGACCAGCTTGAAAACATTTTGAGTGATCTCACCACCGGGAACACAGAGATATCGGCCCGCAAACTCCGTCAAGTACACCGCCTTGTCATCGGGACTGACCAACAGACTCGGTGGCCCGCAGCGGTCGACAATCGCGTAATGCAGCGTGCGGTATTCGGGCAGCGGTGCGATCGCCGACATTACCTGTGGTGGCATCCGCCCCGGACGACTGAGCGGGAACACCGGCAACCGTGGCTCAGGCGCGGGAACGTTCCGACGTCGATAAATCGACAATTTCCTTTCGTCGACGCGAAATAAATCGCTGGAGTCAACTGTTTCCGAAGTGCCAAGCACCAACGTGCCGTCTGGGCACAGCGAATAGTGGAACAAATCGATCACGTCTCGCTGCACATCTCGTTGCAAGTAGATCATCACATTGCGACAAACGATCAAATCCAGCTTCGAGAACGGTGGGTCGCCCAACAAGTTGTGCGGCGCGAAGACCACTCTTTCACGAACCTCTTTGCGAATCCGGTAGCCACCACTCTCGCATTCGAAGAATCGTTTCAGCCGCTCTGGATTGACGTCCGATTCGATATCGCCTGGATAGAACCCGTCACGCGCCTTGGCCAAAGATTGCTCGTGTAAGTCCGAGGCAAACACTTGCAAATTTGGCGGCGACTCCATAGTGGAAGTGGCTTCGATCATTAGCATCGCTAGTGAGTAAGCCTCTTCACCAGTGGCACAACCCACGCTCCATACGCGGACATCGTCCCTCGCGGATTTTCGTTTGAGCAGTTCGGGAATGATGTGCTGTTCCAGTCGCTCAAACACTTTCGGGTCACGAAAGAAATTGGTGACGGTGATCAGTAGGTCGTCGGCTAGAGCGTTGATCTCGTTGGGATCTCGCCGCAGCTCGTCAAGGTATACATCGAGCACTTCTACGTTTTGCAATTGCATCCGACGTGTAATTCGGCGGAGGATCGTCGATCGCTTGTAACGGCTAAAGTCGCGACCGGTGCGAGCGCGCAGCAAAGCAAAAACCCGCTGGATCGCCTGTTCATCGACGCAGTCGGTCGGTTCGTCATGATCAGGGTGTGGCAGCCGGGGTCGCACGCGAGCGTAGCGGGCAACGGCATCGGGAATTTCTTGGAGTGGCAAAATCAGGTCGATCACGCCGGTGGCGATTGCACTTTGCGGCATTCCGTCGTATTCACAGTCGTTCGGGTCTTGAACGACAGTCAATCCACCTTTGGCGTTAATCTCGCGAATGCCGAGCGTGCCATCGCTGCCAGTGCCGGTTAGGATCACGCCGATCGAGTTGCCGTCGTGCGTGGCGGCCAGCGTACGGAAGAAGTGGTCGATCGGCGCTCGTAATGCGCGATCCGCTTCTAGTTCGGACAATCGAAGATGCGTGTCGATCGTATTGAGATTTCGGCCCGGCGGTATCACGTAGATATGCCCGGCACGCAGCTGCGTGTTTTGCGTGATCTGCTCGATCGGCAACGCCGTGTTTGCACGAATAAGTTCCGGCAGATGACTTTCGTACTCGGGCGACAAATGCATGACGATCACGAACGCCAATTGACTATCGGCAGACACTTGGGAAAAAAACACCTTCAAAGCCGACAATCCGCCCGCAGAGGCCCCAATACCCACGACAGTCGGTCCAGGGTGCTGGCTGGCGATTCGATTTTCATCGGCGGGCTCTTCGCCGTTGACTTGCGGTTGGTCGTTTTCTTTGCTCAAAGACGGTCACCATTCATTTAACACGCTTCAGAGTGGGGTGATTTCCCGCTTTTTAGTGTATTGGATTACTCTTGGCGGTGTAAGATCCGACTACCGTCGGATAATGATGCCAACAACGACACCGTTGAATTCCAGACTAACAACTGGGAGTTTTTTTTGTCTCGGGACAACAATCCGAGATGCTCGGGGCGGCCGGTGGTAGCGGACGTTGAGCAAGCAGTGCGGATGGCGTGCTCCGGCTTCGATCTGGCTATTTTATCGAATCTCGCCCCGCCCATTTGGAAGCAATGAAATTTAGGTGGCTCGATTGTGTGGTCGTTGCTATCGTTGGCGATGGTGTGGAACTACCCCATGATTGCAACCGGGCGTGGAAGCTTCTGGACCCAATCCATGATTCATCGCTTCTCCGCGACGGCGTCAAAGACGCGATCATAGCGTGCAGCGGACTGATAGTCGAAAACCTTGCAATCAGATGCTGCTGCGAACTGACGAAAGTGGCGGCCGCGCTTTGATGACCATTGAAAGCCAGCATCTCCGCAGTATGCGAGATTCCGAAAACCTTACGCCGTAAAATGCTCGACTGCCAGGCGTGAGATCGCTCTATCTTCGGTGTCCGCCCAGGGAACTCCCCTGATCTGGCGAGCCGCACTGAGGTCAACGATTGGGACACCGCAGCGTTTCAACTGACGACCGACTGAATCCTCGCGATGATCCCGTCCCCGCCCCAAGTTTCTAACCATGCGGGTGGCGGTGCGCCACGCTCCTGCTCAGTTAAACAAACCGACCAATTGCCGTGCTTTTTGGTATAGGAAATCACCCCTTCGAGCAAACCGCGGCTGTAGCCGTTTGAGGTCACAATCAGCAGGGCGACCGATCGTCGAGTCATCAGCTACAAAAAGCATAAGAGAGCGATTGCAAAACGCCGGCGTCAATATTGAGCGAGCGCCTCCGGGGTCCAAATCGATCCTCGGAGGCTGGCGACATAATGTTGTCACTACATGTTGATTTCGTAACCCTTGCGATTCTCTCGCGAAAGGAACGAATTGGCTTCTTTGTCACCGATAATTTCACGTTTAGTCGGATCCCAATTCAATTCGCGCCCCAAGCGGATCGCAATGTTTGCCAAGTGACAAGTCTCTAGCATGCGGTTGTGCGTCCAGACATCGGAGATCGGTTGTTCACGCGAGCGCATACCCTTGATAAAATTGACGGTGTGGTTCTCGCTGACGGGACCACCATAGACCTTCTCCACTGCGTCTTCAGGCAACGGATTCGTTTCCAAATCTTCGACCGGCTTGCCCGCCAGCTTGCCGCGATTGACGAAGAAGCGCCCCTCCGTTCCCTCAAACAAAATGCCGTTGTCACCCTCGCTAGTGATGATCATCGGAATGTCTCCGGGCATGTTGACGCGGATTTCAAACTTGGTTGGCGAATTGTATTGATCACTGACCGTCGGATAGCCGTCTTTGTATTCAACCGGTAATGAAAAGCTGAAGGGCGTCACCTTGTTTAGACCGGTATCACTCGCACCCAGTGCCCAAGTTGCAATGTCCACGTGGTGGGCACCCCAGTCGTTCATCTGGCCACCGGAGGTTTCGTACCAGTTGCGCCATGCATAGTGACAGTTGGTGAAGAGTGGCACACCGCCACCGTAGCCTTCTCGCATTTCGGGCAAGGCACGGTAGGGCTTCTTTGGTACTGGGCCGAGCCACATGTCCCAATCAAGGCCTTCGGGAGCTTTGATAGCAGGGATCCCTGGCGAACCCGTGGCACCGTTGATTCCACATGTAACCTTGCGGATTTCGCCGATCCGGCCGTCGCGGATCAATGCGATTGCTTTAAGAAACCGGTGATCATTTTCAATTCGCTGCATGGTTCCGACTTGGAACACACGCCCAGTTTGCTTGACAATCTTTTCGATCAACTTGCCTTCGTCGATGGTCAAAGTCAACGGCTTTTCGCAGTATACGTCCTTGCCGGCCAGCATCGCTTCAACCGAGATCTTCGTGTGCCAATGATCCGCCGCTGCAATCATGACGGCATTAACGTCTTAGCGGTCACGCACTTCGCGGTAGTCCTTGTACCCATCAGCCTTCTTTCCAGTTTTCTTCTCGAGCTTTTCGCTGATCGCTCCCAACACATTGGCGTCGACATCGGCGAAGGCGGCGAAGTCCGCGAACTTGGTTGGCTTGTCGGTGATTGTCCAACCTTGGTTGCGCAACCCAATCGTGGCGAAAACGGGTCGTTCATTCGGCGAATCTTGCCCGCGGCTAACGGCGTTGGTGCTCATGAAAACGCCCGCCGCCGTGGCAGCGCTCGCCGTTTGAAGAAAATCACGTCGGTTGAAAATTGCCTTGGATTTCATTGTTGAATCTCGTTGAGATTTCAGGGGTAAAAGGAGTGGGAATGGTTGCACTCGGGTTCTGGATCTATTTGCCCAAGCCCTTGAATCGTTCATAAGTTTGGTTTAGAGGATGCGCCTCTGTGCGTCCGTGAATCATACTTGCGGTCCACTCAGATAGCCTTCTTCCAAGTCGACGACAGGCCTCTTGCGCGCGTTCTTCCTCGGGTGCGCCAGCGGAGATTGCTCCGTAGTGAGCCGAGAACTTGATGCCGGAATAATCGGTCAAGCCGAACACGAGAAACCCGTAGTTGATCAGGATAGACATCAACGCCATGCAGGTCCATTCTTGGCCGCCACCCCAAGCTCCGGCGGAAGAGAAAACGCAGCCGATCTTTCCGTCGCGTTTGCCCCAATTTTCGATCGGTTGCTGGTCCCACCATTGTTTCATCTGCCAGCTGACGCAGCCATAGTTGGTCGGGGAGCCGAGCGCAAGTCCGTCACACCAATCCAAATCGGTGCTGTCGGCATCTTCAATGCTACGCAGTCGGACTTCGACATCTTCAAGTTGCTGTGCACCTTCAGCAACTAGCTCCGCCATGCGCTGAGTGTTGGTAGTGTTGGAATGATAAAGAACCAAAATCTTCGTCATCGAGCCTTCCGTTTGAGCGTAAATGATTTATTAAGGATCATCTACGAAGAATCAGCGACGTTCGCGATCCGCATAGATGATTTGCTAAACGAGTGATTTTTCCAGGCTGAGCGAGCAAGCGATTTTCTGAAGCAGGGAAATCAATGTCTCTGCCTCATCCGGTGTCATGCACGCATACATGTCATCGCGAATGGATTGTCCGACCTTCCACAGTTTCCGTAGCTTTCGTTTTCCCGCGGTGGTGAGTGTTACTGTCTTAGCGCGTGAATCGGTAGGATGGCACGCCCGCTCGACCAGTTTCGTCTTTTCCAGCAACACCAGCATCGCTCGGACCGTGCTCGGATCCGAGGAAATACGGTCGGCCAATTCGCGCTGGGTCAATGCACGGCCTTCTGACAATGCTAACAAGAGAACGAATTGATCTGCGGTCACCCCATGCACATCAAACTTGGCGTCCGTATTGCGGTGAAGTGACATGTAGGCGGCACGCAGCGCCAAGGGTAACTCACGCTCTGGTTGTGTAGAGTCTTTCATCTGTTCAAGCGATGCCCTTGAGGCGGTGTAAGATTTCTCTGCCGTAGGAAAGCGTACACAAGAATCATTCGAGCTCGTAGCCCCCATTTTTTGAAACCAATAACGGCCAAGAGTTGAATGTCAATTTCTGTCGGTGGTCAGCACGATTGCCGGCATCCTGCTCGTTGGGCGCTACGCTGATCCAAAATGCCGCGGCCTTGCTAATTCCAGTGAATGGACCGCTAGTCGCTTTTGCAGGGACCAAGACTCGCCTAGTTGCGAAGACTGGCTGCGTTCCTGTTGTCATCAACCAAGACTTCTGACGTCGCAAAAGCAGCAGCAATGGTGAATTTGCATACTTAGTTTCGGAACTTTCAGAACCGCCTGGGGTTTATGCGTATACGCACGACTATCTAAAGCTGCAATTCAACGTGACCTTGTGAAATA
>CAXBHV010000447.1:0-6041 GCA_963974855.1 uncultured Rhodopirellula sp.
ATGAATACAACGGGCTTCCCTATTTGGTGATGCCGGTCGTCGAAGGTCAGAGCCTCGATGCTCGCGTTCGGGACGCCGGTCCGTTGCCCGCGATCGAGGCGGTTCGTATCGCCATGCAGGTAGCCGAAGGACTGGCCGCGGCGCATCAACAAGGCCTTGTGCACCGCGATATCAAGCCGGCCAATGTGTTGTTGGAAAACGGGGTCGAACGCGTCCAAATCACCGACTTTGGGTTGGCTCGAGCAATCGACGATGCATCGATGACGCGAAGCGGTGTGATCGCTGGCACGCCACAGTACATGTCGCCCGAGCAGGCTCATGGGGATGCGATCGACCACCGCAGCGACCTATTCAGTCTGGGCAGCCTGATGTACTTCATGCTGACCGGGCATTCGCCCTTCCGCGCCGAAACGACAATGGGGGTGCTCAATCGGATCGTCAACGATCAACCACGTTCGATTCGCAGCATCCACGCGGACGTCCCCGAGTGGTTAGAAAAAATCGTGATGAAGTTGTTGTCAAAGTCGCCGAGCGATCGGTACCAAACCAGTGACGAGATTGCCGATTTGATCGGTCGTTGGCACGCATATTTGCAACAGCCCGAAGTGAACCCACCGCCAGAACCGCTTGGCAAACCATCGTCGCCTCGCGGCCCCGTTTTTACTCGCTGGATCGCGGCAGCCGCTGCCGCAGCGGTTTTGATGTTTGCGGGGGTGCTGATTGTACTGGAGCTTAACAAGGGAACGCTGAGGATCGAATGCGAAGCGGATGACGTACCGATTCGGATTTTGCGAGGCGATGATGTCGTGGACCAATTAACGGTAACGCAATCAGGTCAATCCGTTCGTGTCGCGGCAGGGAGTTATGTGGTTGAGATTGACGGTGAAACGGATGCCATGCGGGTCGAAAACGGCACCGTGACGCTCGAGCGTGGCGAGACGGCGACAGTTAAGATCACGCACAGCGGCGAGCGTGGAATGGCTCTCGCGGCGGATGAGGCTATCAGTGCGGATGATCGTGAACCGAACGTTCAAGCTTCCAGCGAAAGGAAGTCAAACGTGTCCAATCCGAAGAAAGGTTATCACAAGGCGAACGCAAGCGAAGAAAAGGATCGTGTGCTTGCCGTTTTGGAATCGATGCATCGGTTTGCGAATGCGAAAGATACAAAGGGGATGGACGAGCTGTTGACCGACCAGGCTGTCGAAGAATTGGCGGGCGGAATGCTGCAGACGATCGCAATCATGTCTGCGTTGGGACAAATATCTCAGAAAACCGGTGGCGTCGTCGGCGAGCACGAAGGTCTTCCTGTGATGGTCCCCGGTGCAATGGGACTGAAGGCTGACGCGTTTCTAAACGACCAAATGTTAGCGAACCCGCCCGAGATCGCGGAAAAGGCATTCAAGCGCATGGTCGAGGGATCGCTTGGCTCGATCCTGCGACAGCAAGAAGGGGCGGTGTTGATGGATCGTGAATTGATGCGACTGGCGGCCGGAGTTCTGAAGTCGCCGCGTGGTTTTGTCGCCGAGGCAGGTGAGCACATGGGTGATCTGAGCGATGCCGACGGCGAGCCAACGGCCGAACATGTTCCCGATTGGGAGATTACCGTTGCGGATGACACGGCCTCGGCAGTGGATCGGAATGCCAAAGTCCCCAGTCGCATTACGCTCGCGAAGATCGACGGAAAGTGGATGATTACGAGCCTGCTTGCCGATCTAGTGCTGAACTTTGCGGCACAGGATGACGTTTCCAGTAAAGAAACCGTCGAGACGCCGGTCGAAGTCGCAACGCCGAGCAAGCTGCCGACATACGGCGGTAAAGATATCGGTGGTTGGTTCGCTGAGTATCGGCACCAGGTTCGGGATCACAATCAGGGATACGCCCGCGAGGCGATGCAGGCGATCGAAATACTGAGAGAGCATCCCAGTAACGATGCGTTGGTTGCAATTGAATTGGAATGGAGGTTCAATGAAATCCAGAACGAGCTGAGCCCTCAAGTCGTAAGCGAGGCAGCAGCCACGATCGTCAAATTTTCCGGCAAACGGCACCGCAGTAAGGCAACCGAATGGTTGTTCAAGATCGCGGATTTACGCGGCATTTCTAAATCCACTGGCGTCCTCGAGTGGCTGGTCGTCAATCCAGACGATTCCGTCCATGTGCTCGGCGAACTGCTTAGCGATCCTGAGTGGGGAACCGAAACGGTGCCGACCATCGAGCGATTCGGTCACGAGTACACGAATGGACGCAGCTTTGCCATCGGCATCCTCAGTCAATCCGGCCTCAACGGCACATCGGCATTAGTTGTTTTGGAATCCGAGGCAAGAAGCAGCAACGAAGTCATGGCCGCATTGGCAGAGCAAGCGATCGCAGCGATTAAAAAGGCGTCCAGCAGCGACGTTCATTTGGATAAGCCAACGGAGAGATCCGGGCCGTAAGATGAATCGGTGTAGGACGGAAAACCGGGACGGAGGTTGGATTGGTCACCTTAATACGCGTCTTGGCTCGGTGCGTTTGTGTTGGAGTTGCGTTATTGTCGTTTTCCTCGGCAAATCATAACCCGAAGCGTCAGCGAGGGACCGAATCACGATCGAGTTTCCATCGCTTACGCTTCGGATCGTGAAAAACTCGCAACTTCAAAATGCGTTTGAGGGGACGACCGGCATGATGCAACCTGTGAACGCTTTCGAACTGATTGAAACCCCCAGTCCCGTTTTTCTACCTCACGCGATCCTTCTCACCCGCTCGACTTCAAGACCTTGCCAGTCCGCACGTGCATCGCAACGGTTCGTCGTCGTTATTGGTTTGGGTTAACGCCCCAACCATCGAATTCGCAGTCATGGCGGAAACCGAGTTCGCACATCTCACGCGCCCAATCCACAACAATCGTTTCGTCCATCTTCATTTTCGGGGTTTGCCCAGTCACCGAGAACACTCTTGGATCGGACGCCGATGGCCCGTGTTTTACGGCGTAATCAAGGTCTTTGAATGCCGCGGCAAGCCTTGACGCTTTTTCTTCAGTGTCAGTGTAGAAGTAAATCTCCAACGCTAATTCACGATCGGCAGTTATTCCCCCCTTCCTCATCTGGGCAAGAATTTGTGCCGCGCTGCTGGCCTGTTTTTCCACATTTTTCAAGTGGGAATCCGCGGTGAAGTAAGTGTTCTGTTGGCTGGAAGCAGCTGAATCGGCGTTGGAATTGTCCGGCATTGTTGAGTCCTCTGCAGCAAGCGTTTTCAGCGGTTTGGGCACAGTTTCCGTCATTTGGGTGACCGGAGTTTCTGGCACAGAGTTGTTGCATCCAGCGGCCAAAAGCAATACTGGCAGAAGCAACAATCCGTCGCGGCAGATGGTTTTCTTGATGGCACGTTCCTTAGAGGTAAAGTCGACGAACGGTGCTCGTCACCGTGTCGCCGACAATGACGCATCCATTTGCTACCGACCGGATCGGCGACTCCGGTGGACATGTTGGTTATGGCTCGACCTTGCGAAAACGCCTGACAGTTGTGTTGTCGATGGTCTTGTGATTGCCGTTGAGGAAATCCGCTGGAACCTGAAAGGCAAATTCGCTACCAATGTCTGCTTGGTCGGGAGTGGATGCACTATCAGCATCGCCAATGTACTTGAACAAGATGCCGATGTCGCGATTCGCATAGGCCGCCGGCTCCAAGAGTACGAAGGAAGCCAAGGGAGCCCTTCCATCGTCGTGTCCGACACTGCTGTCATCGAACCAAGGATGTTCCTTCTCGAAGGCGGTAAACATTGCAAGGCAGTTGACGTTGGTCTGTGAGCGTTCGTTCTCGCTCTCAGGGTTCGCCGCAATTGGAGCTTCAATTCCCCTCGGCACTTGCGCAGTGTGCTGCGATGGTGGTACATCTCCACATCCGACAATAGCGATGCCAAACAGGACGCAGACGGAGGTGATGGACTTCATTGGAATGGGATACATCGGTTTCGTTACTTTGCCATAACGGTGCCCATCACCGATGGACGGAGGGTTGAGCATCCATTCGTGAAACCTGGCTAGCCGCACTTCGGGCGATTAGAACGGCATATCTCGGATGTTAGGATACGCTTTGTGTTCAGGGTTTGCCACAGACTTCTCCTTGAGGTGTCACAATATTTGACCCTGATCCAATAAATAACTGTCCAATGGATCACCGAACCCTCTCAGAGCCGCCTATTTGATTAATACAGGGAGCCGCCATCGCATCCGACTCCCAGTCGACGCCTCTTATCTAGCATTACGGCACACTGCCCACCGCGATCATGCTCACCAAATGAGCACTCAAATTCGCGGAAATTCGCGTGATTCGTGGCGAATGGTGCATTTAGCCCCATGCGTAAGCGTGGGGTTACAGACACGTCGACACCACCATAGCCGCGATAGCGGCGACAGCGATCGACGCACTGTCCAAGCGACGACGCAAATGGGTGACCCGGATCCCAATAAAACGCTGGGTCCCCGAATGCCAAAATACAGGCAAAAAGATGTTTGACAAAAACATGAATGCAGAAATTTTGTGGCACTCGCCTCGCCTGCTTTCTAATTTTTCTGTCGCATCAATCTTTCTGGCTTGCAAAGGCTATTGCCTGGCTCGTGCCAACGCAACAAATCAATCTGTGCCGGGAGCGCCGACGCTAGTCTTCAAGACCTTGCCAGTCCGCACTTGCACGGCATTGCAACACGCCGGTCAATGGGTCAGGCGACGAGCAATCGTTCGGGTTTACTATAGCCGAGAAACTTCGCGTTCGTGTGGCGAGCAATCGTCGCGGCAAAAATGAGCAGTTGTTGATCTGGTGTAGCGCTGTCCGTATCGAAGCAAAGGAACGGGGTGGAAAAGCAAGTGCAGCCACAGGTCGCGTCCGCCTGCGATGGTCGACTGAAGCAAATTCGGTCCATTGCGTCAATGTACTCGCAGCATTCTCGTCCGCCACGACACGCGCATCGTCATGTCCGTATTCGGTCGCATTGGAGGTTGAATACAAAACGACTTTAGCGTGTCAGAACGTCGCCCGTCACCGGGCCGGAACTGATGTTCCATTTGTGAAAACTCGCAAGCCCGGCTCCGGCGCAGGGGGGTGATCCCGCGAATGCCGGCGTCGTCACGTTGGCGAATGTGATTTATGGGAAGTCAAGCATCCACGAATATGACTTCACCGTTAAGGAATCCATCAACAGCCCGCTCAAAAGCCTTGCCTACCAAGCGGCTTGGAACAGGCTCAAAACCGGGCATCATCTCACCATACACATCCCAGGCTTCTTCCAAAACTGCAGGATTTATGGCGTTTATCCGCGTACCGCGTGGCATTTCCAAGGAGACGCATTTTACGAACGTATCTATCGCGCCACTGACGGTGGCGTCGGCAATGGCTGTCGGGATGGGTTTCACATTCAAGATGCCGGTGATAAGGGTGAATGAACCTTTGTCGGCGATGTGTTCCAAGCCTATCCGGACTAAGTTGATTTGCCCGATCATCTTGCTCATGACGGTGGTCATCCATTGCTCTTCTGTCATCTCTGTGAAATTTGCATACTCGCAGTATCCAACAGTATTCACTACGGCATCGAACCGCCCAACCTTCTCGAATAAAGCTTGGATTGATGCTGAGTCGCAAATATCCACACAGTGATCGCAACCACTACCTAACGGCTAGCAGTGATGACGCGATGCTTTTGTAAGCCCATCAGTGCGGCTTGCCCCATCTTCCCTGGGCCACCGGTCGAATGAACAGGCAAGATACAGCTTGCGGCGACGTGCCACTCTCCGTCGTCCATCTTGTCACCTTCGTTAAGGCCTGAGACGACGGCAATCTGGATCTCAACAGCGCAATTGATAGACGACTCAGTCGTGGGTTGCACAGGGTTGCGTCCACAGCACGACAGCATCACAGCCGTGAGGAGGATAAGTGACGACAGTTTGTTCATGAATAATCCTATCCCTTGCTGGCTAACGCCGGCGGTAACGGGGCAGCGACGAAAAGTTGTCCATTGTAAAGCCGTCCGACTTCGCCGCTCCGGTTGACGGCATGGGGCGTTGATTTCTGG
>CAXBHV010000448.1:0-6026 GCA_963974855.1 uncultured Rhodopirellula sp.
GGATCCGTCACGACAATCGCAATACACATGGCTCGATTGGGTCGGCGGTGCGTTAGCCACTGCGATTTTGCTTGCCCTACTGCTGCCGTCCATTGCCGAGGGACGTATTGAATCTCGCAAAGTGGCCTGCCAAGATCAGTTGCGACAATTCGGAACCGCCCTCACGCAGTATGTTTCTCGTGATCACCAAAACCGATTGCCTGCGGTAGCCAAAGAAGGCCCAGAAGCCTTTGCGGGAGTGTTCATGATGCGTTTGAACGACGCAGGATTGCTGGCGGACGTATCGCAGCGATGGTGTCCATCGCTTGGTCAACCTGAGGTGATCAATACTGGTCTAACTGAAGTGGATGAGTTTGCGTCGGTGCAGAGTTTGCATGAAGTTTCGGTCGACCAGCTGCGTGAAATCCAGCAGTACGCTGGCGGTCATTACGCGTACACGCTTGGGGTCGTAGATGGACAGCAATTCAAGTCGCCAAAATTCGAATCACGCTCTTCATTTGCTGTCATGTCAGATGCCCCAACGAGCCGGTTCACCGGCGTCGACATTCAGTCTCAGAATGTCGGGCACAGCGGTTTGGGGATCAACGTGTTGTACGAAGATGGTCGTGTGCAATTCATGTCGCTCTCGTCGCTCAATCAAATTCCGGATCACCCTTGGTTGAATCATCGCGACCAAGTCGAAGCGGGGGTGAACATCGACGATGCATCGTTGGCGCCAAGTTATCGCCCCCCGTTCGCGGAAGTCCGTCAACGCTAGTCCGATTCCGCGGTCGCCAAGATTGCGGCCGAGGAGGAACGTCGCTGCAGCGTGGGCAGCACGGGCGTATCGAGCGTGGCCCCGTTGGGCCGCACGCTGAGCACACGCACGCGGACTCGTGATAACAATCGTCGTCCCGGCTGAACCCCAATCAGCAGCCCGAGAGCCATAAAGCGTCCGACCGAGGAGATCCCGAACAGGATCCAGTACGCTTTTTCGCTCGCGCCGAAATACGCCAGAATACTGCCACCAATCGCTGCACCGATGCACCACGAGGTGCAATTAGCAAAGTTGTAGAGGGTCAGCATCTTGGTCCGCCGGCTGGCTGGAACCGCATCAAAGATCAATAGAAAAAAGCCTAGCTCGTAGGCTGCCCAGACGGTGCCACTGATAATTTGGATGCATGCGATCCACCAAAAGTTGCTCGATACGATCCAAAACGAAGCGATTGGAACGATGCCAATTCCACCAATCCACAACAATCGCTTTGCACCATAACGGCGGCCAAAATTGCCCCAGTACGAAAGGGCAATAATCTTGGACACAAACGCGAGTGCTAGCAACGTCACAAAATCCTGGTAGGACATCGACAACTTTTCGAGCATGTAGGGCGAAAAGTAGGGGCCGCTTAGCTGAACCATCCCTTGGACAAAGACCAAGTAACCAAGCAACTGAATTGCTGAAATCCCAAGGGTCGAGGGTGGCGTTTTGACCACGGGAACCTTCGTTCCAATTGGCTTGTTTGTAGCAAGCGTGCTCGAGGTTTGCTCTTCGGTACGAGCAAGAGCCGCATTTGCTTGCGGTTGGTACGCGATATTTTGAACCTGCTGGTTCGACACATCACGATTTGTGCGATGGAGCGTCAACATCACGACGGACACAAATCGAAACAAACTGGCGCCAAAAAACAAGAATGCGAAACCGGTCGTGACCCAGTTTCCTTGTTGTGCCCATTGCAAAAGCAATCCGCCGCCGACGAGCCCCGCCAGGGTGGTGGCCTGGGCCCATTT
The DNA here is from genome assembly GCA_963974855.1 of uncultured Rhodopirellula sp. Classification (GTDB taxonomy): domain Bacteria; phylum Planctomycetota; class Planctomycetia; order Pirellulales; family Pirellulaceae; genus Novipirellula. The sequence goes on from CAXBHV010000448.1 coordinate 1,768, forward strand.
CGTCCGCCTCGCGAAATAAATCGTTCGCAATCGAGTCGGAACGATGCGTTCAATCCATGTGTTCCATGCGGGGCCAGTAGCCAACCCCGACGCCCAATAAATCGACGCGAACACGATCAGCCATGTCAACGAAATCGTTCCGAACATCGCCGCCACGCCGATCGGAATCAAGCTGGCCGCTTGCAGACATCCACAGAAGACGACCCAACGTTGTTCAAATCCGAACCATCGCACCGCTGCAGGGGAAACTAATTGCGCAACGCCGCCAAACAACAGGGGAACGCTGCCCACCAAACCGGCCGAGACTTCGCCTAAGCCCACGGCCAACGCAAATGCCACGAAATAGGTTTCTCCCAACCCGACCATCACGCCATAGCTCGCTCCGTCAACGAGACTGACGCGGAGATTCGATCTCGTCACCGACGAAGCGTTGGAACCGAAAAACATGGGAATCCGGGTATAAAACGGTTGGCTAAGCAAGCAGGCTAGAGTAGCCCCTGAGGGAAAGGTTTGGCGACGCAACATGCGTCCGCGTTCTGACGAACCGAGCGACAAAACGCAAGCTTGTCGCAATGCCGCAACTTGTAAAGGGAAGTGGCATCTAAAATCGAGAGGAAAATCTTTCTTAAAGTTCGCGATTGACCACTCGCCCAAAAGTCATGGATGGATATGATTCGCGAGAGTTCGCATATTTTACAAACTAAATAACAGCATCACCTTCCCACTGACTCGAAACCCTCGAGAGAGACGTGACTGACGATACCCGAGAAAACCACGCATCCAATTCCTCTGACTCGGGTGGGGAAATGCCTCCGACGAAATCGATCTATCCAAGTTCGAGTGGAACTTAGTTGTTCGCCAAACCACGGCGGACGATTTCGAACCGTTGATGGAGATCCAGAGAAAGTGTTTCCAGGGGATGCCCATGTGGACGACCGAACAATTGGCCAGCCAATTGGAACGGTTTCCCGAAGGCCAATTTGTCGTCGAGTGCGATGGCAAGGTGATCGCATCATGTAGCGGACTGCTCGTCAATTACGACGATAACTTGGAATGGCACAATTGGCAGAAGATGGCCGATGGTGGTTTTATTCGCAACCATGTTCCCGGCGGCGACACGCTGTACGGAATTGAAATCATGGTCGATCCCGATTATCGCGGGATGCGTTTGTCGCACCGCTTGTATCAAGCGAGAAAAGATCTGTGCCGCCGTATGAACGTGGCCCGCATCATCGTGGGAGGGCGAATCCCAAACTATCACAAGCATGCCGATAAGTTGACCGCCCGCGAGTATATCGAGCGCGTCGTGGAAAAGGCGATCTATGACCCCGTTCTATCCGCCCAAATCGCGAACGGTTTCGCATTGCAAGGATTGATTCCCAACTACTTGCCCTCGGACGTACAGAGCGCCGGTTACGCGACATTCTTGGAATGGAAGAACCTTGAGTTCAACCGAGCGCCGACGCGTCGCTACCGACACAGCGTTGAACCCGTTCGCATCGGGGCGGTTCAGTACCAAATGCGTGCCGTCAAAGATTTTGACGAATTCGCTCACCAAGCACGTTACTTCGTTGACGTCGCGGGCGACTACAAATGCGATTTCCTGTTGTTTCCGGAACTGTTCACCCTGCAACTGTTGTCGTGTTTGCCTCCTCAGCGTCCCGGCAGTGCCGCGCGGGCTCTTTCGGAATTCACGCCGCAGTATCTAGAGCTGTTCACCGAGATGGCAATCTCGTTTAACACCAATATCATTGGCGGCTCCCACTTCGTCGTCGAAGATGAAACGCTGTACAACATCTCGTACTTGTTCCGTCGCGACGGCAGCATCGAAAAGCAATACAAATTGCACATCACCCCGAGCGAGCGACAATGGTGGGGAGTGACCGGCGGCGACAAGGTCGAGGTTTTTGATACCGATTGTGGTCCGATCTCGATTCAAATTTGTTACGACTGTGAATTCCCCGAAGTATCACGGATCGCCGCAGAACGCGGGGCGAACATGGTGTTTGTCCCCTTCAATACCGACACAAAGCTGGGTTATTTGAGAGTCCGATTGTGTGCGCAAGCACGCTGTATCGAGAACCATATGTACGTGGCGATTGCTGGTTGCACCGGCAACTTGCCCTTCGTCGAAAATGCCGATATTCACTACGCTCAATCAGCAATCTTCACACCCGCGGATGTCACGTTTGCGCGTGATGCCATCGGGGCCGAAGCAAATGCGAATGTCGAAATGGTGATCATTCATGATGTCGATCTTGAATTGCTTCGTCGTCACCGCGAAAAAGGCAATGTCACCAATTGGCGTGACCGACGAACCGACATGTACCACGTCAACTACAACAGCGGCAACGAGGTTCGCCAGATTTGATCACCCCTCCGATTCACCACTTACCGCTGAGCATTCTTGCGCAGCCGAGTGATTCCGATTGTGGACCGACATGCCTGCATGCGGTTTACAATTATTGGAAAGACGAGATCCCGTTAGAGCAGGTGATCCGCGAGATCGGGCAATTCCGACGCGGGGGCACGCTGGCGGTTCAACTGGCATGTCACGCGCTCGCTCGTGGTTATGAAGCCACGATTGTGACGTACAACCTGCAATTTTTTGACCCGACTTGGTTTCCACCGGGCCGCGTTGATTTGGCTGAAAAGTTGAAGGCACAATGTGCTGCCAAAAAAGCCAATGACGAGCGATTCGAAGTTGCGACGGAGTCGTATTTACAGTTTTTGGATATGGGCGGCCAAGTACAAATGGAACCGCTCGAAGAAAATCTGATTGTGCGAACGTTGATCGCCGGAGTTCCGCTATTGAGCGGACTGAGCGCGACGTTCCTGTATCAGGAAGCTCGCGAACGGTATCAGGTACGCGACGAGTCTGGTCGCACCTGCATAACCGACGATGTAGCAGGGGACCCCGTTGGCCACTTCGTCGTGATGTACGGTTACGACGGCCAAACCGGTCAGGTGATGTTAGCCGACCCTCTGCAAAACAATCCGATCGCCGCAACGCATCTATACACCGCACCCTTGTCCCAAGTCGCGGCCGCCATTCTGCTCGGCATCGCGACTTACGACGCAAACCTATTGATGATCCGGCCTCGGAATCATCGCCCGACTGGAAAGGCTTCCATAAATGTCTGACGTGATTGTCACTGAATCGCAAGCAGGATGGATCGAAGCGGTTGACGGTGTCGAAGTCGTTGATCCACGCGAGTATCTAACCGACCCACGTTGGAACCGTCGACGTGGAATCAAGGTCTATAACCTAGCACGTTCGTATCGCTACCAAAGTTTTGGCTATTACGTTTCGTTGTTGGCCGAAGCCCGCGGTCATCGTCCGATGCCCGACGTGACCGCCATTCAAGATCTGGCGGGAAAAGCCAATGTGCGGTTGCTTTCCCCCGAGCTTGACGAATTAATTCAACATGCACTTTCGCAGCTGACGAAAGACACGTTTGAACTGAGCGTTTACTTTGGCCGGAACTTAGCCAAGCGCTACGACCGCCTATCGCGAGAGCTCTTCAACACGTTTCCTTGTCCTCTATTGCGTTTCGAGTTTTCACGTCGCAAGGACAAGTGGCGTTTGCGACGAGCCGAAGTGATTGGGATCAAAGCGGTGCCGCAAGCACATTGGCCGTTTGTCGCTCAACAAGCGGAATTGCATTTTGCCGGACGCGGAGCGGCACGCAGCAAGAAAAATTCGCTGCGTTACGATTTGGCGATTTTGCACGACCCGAACGAAAAGGACCTCGCCCCCTCGGACCCCAAGGCTCTGCAAAAAATGATCAAGGCAGCGGCTTCGGTTGGCATCCGTGCGGAATTACTAACGCGTGAAGATGCGGGACGACTGCTCGAGTTCGACGCGTTGTTCATTCGAGAAACCACCTCGGTCAATCACCACACCTACCGCTTGGCGCGATGGGCCGAGCGAGAAGGATTGGTCGTGATGGACGATCCACGATCAATCATCCGCTGTACCAACAAAGTCTACTTGGCCGAAATTCTCGACAGAGCCAAGATCGATGTTCCCAAAACGATCGTCGTACATCGAGGTAATGCCGATCAAATCGTGCCAACGATCGGGTTGCCATGCGTGCTAAAACGCCCCGACAGTGCCTTTTCCAAAGGTGTCACCAAGGCAGAATCTGAAGCCGATTTGGCAGAAAAACTCGAGGAAATGTTTGAGCATTCCGAATTAGTGATTGCTCAACAGTTCATGCGCACCGATTTCGATTGGCGTATCGGAGTACTCGACG
>CAXBHV010000449.1:0-6026 GCA_963974855.1 uncultured Rhodopirellula sp.
AGCATGTCGACAAGCACGATCTATCGAGTCTGCGATTGCTAGGAAGCGTCGGTGAAGGGATCAATCCCGAAGCGTGGATGTGGTATCACAAAAAGATCGGCGCCGAGCGTTGCCCGATCGTCGATACGTGGTGGCAAACCGAAACGGGCGGCATCATGATGAGTCCGCTGCCTGGGATCACGGCAACCAAACCCGGGTCGTGCACTACTCCGCTGCCGGGCGTTATCCCTTCGATCGTGGATGAAACGGGAAACGAAGTCGACGATCACCATGGTGGAATGTTGTGCATCTCGAAACCGTGGCCGGGAATGCTGCGAGGCATCTGGGGCGACGAAGAGCGTTATGCCGAACAATATTGGTCGATGGTTCCCGGAAAATATCTCACCGGCGATAATGCTCGCAAAGACAAAGACGGCTACTACTGGATCATGGGCCGCATCGATGATGTGATCAATGTCTCAGGACACCGGCTCAGCACGATCGAAGTCGAAAGTGCACTGGTCAGCCACCCAGCGGTCTGTGAGGCAGCGGTCGTCGGACGGCCTGATGAGATCAAGGGGCAAGCCATCGCGGCGTTTGTCACGATCCGTGATCGTGAACCGGACGAAGAGTTGCGCAAGGAGCTGAAACTGCATGTTCGCAAGCAGATCGGAGCGTTGGCACAACCCGACGATATGCGGTTCACTGCATCGCTGCCGAAAACGCGAAGTGGCAAGATTATGCGTCGCTTGCTACGAGACATCGCGTCGGGCAACGAGATCGGCGGCGATACGTCGACCCTCGAGGATTTCTCGGTGTTGGCCAAGATTCGCGACGAAGACTAGGTTTGGATATAGCGTGGCAGAGCCGATTCGGGATACCCGTCATAGAAACGGCGGATCCAGTGTCGGCCGGACCACTGCTCTAGATGTCGCTGCCATCCGTTGCGATGGAGCAATCGGTCGCTAATCGCTCCGTTGGTGACATGGGCGACGATCGCCGCGGCGTTACGAATGCGGGCAATTTCCTCGAGCACGCGGATGGCACCGATAAAGGTTTTGTAGCCTGCTAGCTGGCCTGAGCGAATGTAATCGAGCGTCAAGAAGCCCGGCATACCAAACGGTTGATGGTAATCGAGCCAGCAGACGTCGTCGTTCATCCGCCCGTATTTCGATTGCCACCAGACCTGGGCCACCGACACGCTACCCGCGACAAGCCGCCGCTGGACTTTGACAAACCGGCCGCCTTGCATCACGATCCGGCCACATCGCCACGAACGCAACTGAGCATGGCCGTCGCGAATGTCGGTGATGCAACTCGGTCCAAACATGATCCTGTTCTCGCTTGTTGATCCGATGCGGTATTGTCGTAGCGAAAGTCGCGAAGACTATCGAAGTTGACGGCGCTGACCGAAACTCTTGGCGAGTTTCGCTACTTCCAGGCTGACACTCGCCGATGACAGGCTAGAAGCCTATCCCACATTTAGGCGGCGGCTTGTTGTCCGTTTGCGATCGGCAGGCGAATCACAAATGCGGTGCCGCGACCTACGGTGCTTTCCACTCGGACGCGACCTTTATGGGTGTCGATGATTTCTTTGCACGCGGCCAACCCCAACCCAGTGCCCCCTTTTCCTGATTCGTCCGGCCCCGCCTTCGTGGTGAAGAACGAGTCGAAGATATGAGGAAGTTCGGACTTGGGGATTCCGGAACCGCTATCGCGGATCGTCAATTCCACCCACTCGCCCTGAGCGGATCGAGCGAGTTTGACGAGGATCGTGCCCCCTTCGGGCATCGCTTGCCGTGCGTTGATCAGCAGGTTCAGCAAGACGCGTTGGATCTGATTGCCACTGGCGAATGCTTTGGGGGTCGCAGCATCGATTTCGGTTTCGATACTGATGCGGTACTTTCGCATCTCACGCTCCAATAGCACCAACGAGTCGTTGATGATGCTGGCCAAATCAGTCGGCTCCATCGATTCGCTGCGATTGCGAGCTTGGGCCAAAATCGTGTTGGTGATCTTGGCTGCTCGTTCGGACGCTTCGAGAATTTTGCTGAGCGCCTTGTCACGACTGGCGTCGTCGCGATTGCGAATTCCCAACTTCGAATAATTGATCACGGTCATCAACACGTTGTTGAATTCATGAGTCGCGGTGCTCATCAATTCCCCCAACGAAGCGAGGCTTTGCAGTTTCCGCATTTCCGCACGCAGGTATTGAATTTCCGCTTGAGCGTCGTCGCGGGATGGCAGGGGAGATGATGACATAGTGATACGGTTTCATGCGAGCGAGTGCGGCCAGTTCATCGTCACAACCGCGGACCAGGTGGCACTGATGCGAATGCGACTGTAAATGATCTATCGTCGAAACCCGTCGATCCGCTACACCTCGTATGATCGTACCTGCATAGTTTGCCACACTCGCCGAGTCGATCGGTGCCGAGTCATCTGCGAAAGGATCCCGACTAGGCAAACTGGTTTCATTAGCCCGCAATTTTTGCCCCGCCTCCTTAGTACTGCGTGATGGATCGACCGATGCGGAATCAAGCAAGTGATTCGAAAATTGCTGACGAAAACGTGGTTCAGCGGCTGCGTCGTCGCACTCAACAAGCTCGCGACTTGGGGTTTCACGTCCGCACCGAATTACTCGATGGTCAAGAACCGTCGTGGTGCATGATCGGCAAGCGAAAAACGATCTTCATCGATCTTGCCCAAACCGCGGCCGAACAGCTTCGCCAACTCGAAGAATCGATTTCCGAGTACCAGCAGCGTATGCGGCAATCACGCGAATCAATGAATCCAGCGGCCTAATCGCAAGCGGTTTCTGAATCAACATTGCCCTCGAAACGAGTCTTTTTTCGCTGTCAGCAGCCGAAATGGCGTCGCTGACTACTTTTTACGCTCGCGACACGGCACAATAGGCAGTCATGATCTGGTTCTGTTGACTCGCTGCGATTTTTGAGGCCGTTGTCCTGTGTTTTCTCGCCGAATGAAGCTGTCCGCTGCCTCTGGCTTTTGCTATCGATTTGGGACCGGCCTCAAGGCAGGGGCCGATTTGCTAGCGATGCTGCAAAGTGAAGGGGGCTATGGCCCACCGCGTCAACGCGCTGCGATGATGTCGATTCGCGAGGCGGCCAAGCATGGCGAACTGCTGAGTGAATCGATGAAGCGAGAGGAACCTTTTTTCCCGCCGCTGTTGATCTCGATGATTCGAGTGGGCGAAGCCACTGGGCGACTCGAACGTGCCCTGCTGTCACTGGCCGAACATTACAAGCACCGTCTGGCGCTACGTCAGAAATTCATCAGCTCGCTCGCATGGCCTGGGATTCAATTGATTTTGGCAGTGTTGGTGGTTTCGTTGTTCATCTGGTTGATGGGACAATTCAATATGGCCGATATGCTCGGTTTCGGGCTGACCGGCACGTCGGGCGTTTTGAAACTTTGGAGCTATCTGTTTGTATTTACCTTGCTGGTCGGCGCCGCCATTTGGGCATTCATGCGAAACGTCGGCGGCGTCCAGAATTTGATTCCCCTGCTCTACATGATTCCGGTGTTTGGGCCCGCATTGCAGACGATCACGTTGTCGCGGTTTTGCTGGACGCTGTCGCTCAGTCTAGATGCGGGACTCGACCCCATTCGATCGATTTACTTGGCACTCGAGAGCACCGACAGCGACTATTACAAAAGCGTTGGCAAAGAGGCCGAGGATGCGATCCTCGGTGGCGATTCGCTCTCAGGAGCATTGAAAGCGACACGTTTATTTCCCGATGAGTTCATTACCCGAGTGGAGATCTCGGAGTTATCGGGAACCGATGCCGAATCGATCGACATGCTCGCTCAGGAGTATGACGAAAAAGCAAAGCGAGCAGTCGGAACGTTGTCAGGAGTCGCGACCGGCATCGTCTGGCTCGGCACCATGGGTGTACTGATTTTCTTGATTTTGCGTATCGCGATGAGCATCGGCGGAGCGTACAGCGACGCGTTGCAGCCAATTTAAACAAGAGCCCCAGCCGTAGGCTGGGTCAAAGTTGCGATAGCGACGCAGATCCGGCGCGATACGAGCGTGATGGCGAATTCGTCGTCGCCGTCATGCCGATCTTAGGAATCGGTGGTGGTCATGACGATGCCGTCATCCACAGGGATCTGGTCGGGAGACGTCAGCAAGCTGTCGCTGAGTGTGAAGATGATGAAGATCCCGAGAAACACAAATGACGAGACAAACACGACGGCGTTAAACGGTTTGTCGTACAACACGTGCATGAAAAACATCACGACAAGCGAAGCTTTCACTGTCGCGATCGCCATCACAACCAACACGTCATAGTCGCCAAAAAAGCTAAAACTCGCTTGCGCGACGGTAACGATCGTCAAGAAAACGAGTGCGGCAAACACACCGAACAAGATCGGCAGCGGCAACGGGTGAGCAAAGTCATAGCCTTCGCGATGTTCGCCAGCGGCATGGTCAGAAGAAGCGGTATCGTGAGCGGACATAATCAGTAAATCGAATGAGTTGTGTTAGTCGTCAAGCCGAGGCCCCTTTTGAAACGTCCGCCATTGCGATGACGTGGGGCCTGAAAAACCAATGAACGCGTTATCGAATCAGATACAACAGTGGGAACAGGTAGATCCAAATCAAGTCGACCAAGTGCCAATACAAGCCAACGTAGTCAACCGGGCCAAAGTAGTTGCGATTGAACTCCTCGCGAACCGATCGAACCAACAACCAGACCAACACGCCAATACCCGCCAGAATGTGGATCGCGTGCACACCGGTCATACAGTAGTAAATGCTAAAGAACACACCCGCACGGCTCGGAGTCAAAAACTCACTCGATACCGAGTCGATGGTCGCATCAATTTTGTAATTGCCTACGATCGCCGAACCACTGGCCATCGCTGATTGTCGCTCAATCGCGCTTAATTCGTTCTGCACTCCGGTGTTGGTCGCGTCGGTAGCCAATCGCTCTTGCACGCCGTACTCGGTTCCAGCGACTTGGTCTTCAAGCGTAGCGAGTGATTCTGGCTTCGCATGATCCGCGTCGCCTGCATGTTCGGCATGGTCGTGACCATCGGCAGCCACATGGCCTTCGCCTGCGTGCTCGCCTGCTTCACTGGCATGAGCTTCGGTCGAATCCCCACTTTCGAGGATCGTACCTAGGCCAACGCCACCAAAGAAACTGGCACAAACCACGATCAAAGGCAGTGCCACAGCAGCTTGAAATTTCTTGCCTTGAAGTACCGAGATTCCATACCAAACCACCACGCCGATTTGGGCGATGATGAAGGGCAGGCAGATCCACAATAGATAGTTAGGCCCGCCTTCGTGATGCGGGTGTGCGGGGTCGTAGCTAAAGAATCCCGCAGGCAACAATCCCATGTGGAACTTGTGCGAGTACTCGATCGCTTTCACACCCAAGAAGACCATCGCACACGACAACGTGGTAGCCAGCAGTGCGGTCAAGCCTTTGTGGTTCTCGGTTTGTGAACAACGAACGGCCCAAGCCATCGTCAACGAGCTGAACAGCAGCACGCCGGTGTTGATCGCACCAAGTTTGGTGTTGAGGAACTGGCTGCAACCTTCGAAGACTTCGGGACGCAACGAGCGAAAGATCGCGTAGGCGCAAAACATGCCACCAAAGAACAGTACTTCGGTAACAAGGAAGATCCAAATGCCAAGCTTGCCACTGTCGAACTGTTGTTCAGGAGTGTCAAAATGATGCGCCAAGTACGACGGGTGATCGTGGTCATGATCATGAGCGCCGTGAGCGTCAGTCGCGGAATCAGCTTCGAGAGTGGACATGAAGATTGGAAGCAGGAAAAAGGTTGAAAATGTCAGGGACAGCGGCCGCCGCAAAACGACGGCCGTCAAACAAAAACGTTAGCAACTAGTGCTTGTGGCTAGCGTGAGCGGGCGACTTGTCGGGATCCGACTCAGGAGCCAGCTTACGTTCAGGCTGAACCGTCACGTAACGTTCATTCGATTCTTCCCACTCGATGTCGTGGAAGTCATAGGGGTCGCCAACAACCGGAGCACGCTCAAAGTTGTAGTACGG
>CAXBHV010000450.1:0-6023 GCA_963974855.1 uncultured Rhodopirellula sp.
GTCGACGTCCGAGTCGCCGCCGTCGATGGCAAACACTTCCAAACATGCCAAACGAGTACGGACGTCCGTCAAATCTTCGCCTTGGCTGCGAGCGATGTCCGCGATGCTCCGCAGGATCAAGACGGTCGAGACCGGCAATTCGATCGCGACGGTGGTCATTCCGAAAGCGCCGCCGGCGGCTCCCGAAATTCCAGCTAACAATTTGTGCGTTAGCAGCTTCGGCTTGCCTTGCTTGGTATCGTGGCCGAGCGTTCGCAGCGCCACATCCATTGCGGCAGCAAGCGATTTGTCGATCGCCCCATGAATCGCATTCTCGGCAACACTCGGCAGCATTTTCATCGAGGCGGTAATCGGCGTTCCCAACAGCTCGGTCAAGCGATCGGCCAGACCGTGATGCTCAAGCGTTTCCTTGGCCTCACGCAATTCGGCAATCACATCAGCCGGCAGCGAAGGGGCGGGATCATCATGGGTTTGTATCATCAAATTCGCCTTCCAAAGTGTATCCGTAAAAATTGAAACGACTGCATGTTCAATATGAAGCATCCCGCCCTCAGTGGCTAGACACGCGTCGTAAGTGTTTACCACATAACGACTTGAGTCACCGAATATGGAATATAAAACGGTCGCTGCAAGGAGAATACGCGGGTGAAGTCGGGTTTCCTAGGGACCGTTTATACGCACGGGCCTCAATCCCTGCCGTCATGACGTGGAATTCGTTAAGATGCGGCCCGAAACGAGGGACGAATGCATGTTGTCCCTCATCTTGCCGTACGCCTTCCGCACCGCCGCGATCGAACCCTATGACCTCCCCTGAAATCTTTAGCCGTCTCGACGAAAAACGCTCCCAGCCAGGCGAAATGATTGAGCAGATGGTTGCCTACTTTCGCGAGAACCGACAACCAATGGAGCTGTTCGAAGCTCTCAAGATGCAGGTCCGTCATCGTTTGGGGCTGCCAGTCCTGAGCAGTGAAGCAGAAAAACCGAAGGCCGAGGAAGTCGAGCGACAGCTGGAAACCGGTTTGCTAGACGCTTGCCGCGAAGCAGGCGTGATGTTGATCGAAGACGGCAAAGTCGCTGAGGGCTGGATGTATTTGCGTCCGACCGGCGATCTCGAATTGGCTCGCAAGCTGATGGCAAATATTCCCGTCACGGATGATAACTACGATGCGATGATCCAAGTGCTACTGCACGAGGGAGTGGACATTGCACGAGGCTATCAAGCGGTCATCGACCATCAAGGAACTTGCAACAGCATCACGCTGTTCGAACAAGCACTGCAGCAACGAAGCAAAGACGATCGACGTGCCGCCGCCGCTTGCTTGCTAAATCATCTGTATCACGAACTTGTCGTCCTCGTGCGTGGCGATATCGCGCGTCGCGAGGCTCCGGCGGACGAGTCCGAAACGCTGTTCGAGATGATCGAAAAACGAAAGTGGATCCTCAACGAAGGCGGCTATCATCTGGACACGACGCATCTTGCTTCGACTGTTCGTATCGCTGCCGTGTTGACGGAGCCAAGTCAATTGCGAAAGGCTTGGGAATTGGCACAGTACGGCCGCCGGTTGGATCACCAATTCCAGTATCCCGGTGAAGAGCCATTCGTCGATTTTTACCCCGCCTACTCGGCCTATTACCAAGTACTGCTCGGTGAGAATGTCGAAGCGGGATTAAAGGTGTTCGAGCGAAAAGCCAAGAGCGTCGACCCAACTCAACATGGCACCGCCGCGATCGAGACCTACGTGGAACTGTTGGATCGACTGGGACGTCAAGGCGAAGCGATCGAGGCGGCGGTGAGCTTGGTTCCCGACGCGGTCCCCTCGCAACGAATCGTCCCGCTGCTATTGGAGATCGCTGGCCGCAGCGAAGACAAATCCGTTTACGCATCGATTCTTGACTACTGCCGAAAGCACAACGATGTGATCGGTTATGCAGCCGTTTCGCACGTCGCCGCGTCGTGATTCACGTGGCCGCGAAGCAATTCATTGGCGTCACGGATCTGTGACTGACTGTCGATTTAATCGGATTTCAGGTTGTAGTGGTGAGCCGTGGGCCGTAAGGCACCGGGTTTCGCGTAGGCCCCGGCCGCTTACGCGTCGCGGATCACAATATCAACAAGATCCACTACGGGGGGTGGGGCGAGCGTGATTGATTTGACGTCCCCGTGATTCACAAGTACATGCCAATGAATCCGCCATCGGATTCATTTTGTTCTTGAATGGCTTTGATTCGCTCTTCGGTTTTCCTCAAGTCGCCGGCTTCGATATAGCGGTCGAACTCGACCATCAACGCTTGCTGCACACTTTCGGCAAAGCTTGTGACCATCGGCTCGGTCAACCATTCGCACGTTTCTCGCTTCAGCTCAACGCTGATCTCCAGTGCTTTTGTCTTGACGTCTTTTTCGCCAGTCATCACGGTGCCTTCGAAAGAAAACTCGAGCATCCCGATCAGCGGATCGTTGGTCAGATGGTAACGACAAACACCACGGTGCAAGTAATAAGTGTTGTGAGCGCCATGTCGCTGCAATGCATCCTTCACTCGCAGCACAAATTGCTCGTAAACCGGCGAAGCGTCCAGCGGCGCATCGATCCGCGTCACCGAACGGAGCGGCAAACAATCAAATTCAATTTCAACCCATTTTCCAAACATTGCAATCTCCTGTCTATCGCTGAAGGGGGGACGCTCGATCAAAGCGGCAAGTCGCTCATTCGATTGTCCCCTAGTTTTCGTATTTATTGTCTTCGTGAGCCGACGGCGCTAGCCACGGGCCAAATGTTGCTTACGTTCTATCGATCGGCAGCCCGACGCTCGTGCGTTCGACTCACTCAAATTGCCATTCAGGCGATTGCGTCGCAATCAACAGCCCCACTTCGGATTTAATCGCAACGATAGCCGATCCAGCCGATCTCGACAATTCAGAAGCAGCACTGCGAATCGATTCGAGAAATTTCGTTACGGCAGATCGTGTCGATCGCAGCGGCTGAGGGTGATGAAGATCAAACGTTCGAGAAATGCCGCGTTTAGGTCATTTTTTGAAGCAAAGTTATCCGCTCCTGCTTCGATGCATTCACGCCCGACCTGCACATCTTCCTGGCCCGTTAAAACGACAATCGGAATGTCAGGAGCTGCTGCTCGGAATTGCTGGACCGTTTCGACACCACTACTATCGGGCAACTGCAAATCCAACAAAACAAGGTCTAGAGATTTGTGCAGCCGACTTTCTTTGATCGCATGCTCAAGTGTAAATGCCTTATGGACATTGATCGACTTATTCATCCGTCGCAGCATCTCCACGGTCAGAAACAAATCGTCTTGATTGTCCTCAACCACCAAAACTTCGACTGCATGTTTCGCCGGCGCACTCGCATCGGACGGACGCAACGAATCGAGTGCCGCGATCACTTCGGACATCGACTGATACCGATCCTCGGGACGGTAAGCGACAATCCGTTCAAAAATGGCCGGCAACGCAGCGGGCAAATCTTTGGTTGGAAGCTTCTCGAGCGTCTTGTCGACCAACAAGCTGGTCAATTTCTCGTTCATGGATTCCCCACGAACTCGTGAGCGACCAGTCAATAAGTAAAACCATGTAGCGCCAAGACTATAGATATCGGATAGTGCAGTTGCAGCCGACAGCGAACGTGCCTGTTCGGGCGCCATGAAGTCGAGGGTTCCTGCAACCATCTCGATTCCCGTGCGGAAATCTTGGACGTTTTTCACATCGCGATCCGCCGTCAGCACCGCCAATCCGAGATCGGTCACTTTGATCCGTTGATCCCCGTCACGAAGTAAATTCCCTGGCTTTACATCGCGATGCACAAGTCCGCGTTGATGTGCATGTTCAAGCGCCCGAGCTGCCTGTAAAATCACCTCGACCGACTCTTGCCATGACAAAGGTCCGTTTAAACGAACGTAGACGCTCAGATCGGGACCGGAGAGTTGTTCCATCACGATATACAGCATCCCGTCATGCTCGCCGACTTCGTACGCGACCACGATATTGGGATGAGCTAGCTTTCCTACCAATTCCATCTCGCGACGAAACCGCTCGCTGAGGTGAATGTCGCGGAGCACTTTGACCGCCACAAAGTCGCCTCCGCTGAGAGGTGTGGCTCGATAGACTTGCCCCGCTCCTCCTTCGCTGAGCAGCCCGTCGATACAGTAGTCACCAATCTCGGCTCCACGGGGCAATCCGTTGATCGACCAATCCATCTGTGAATCGTGCGCCATTGCTTCGGCAATTTCTTTTTCGACCAATGCCAACTGCGAACGCGAAAAACGCTCGCTACACCTCAGTCGCTCAAGCACGAGTCGCTCTAACAACGACTTGGAAATCACTTTGGTCTTAGAAGGATCATCGGTGCTGGAACGTTTCGACCGTTCCTTCTTCGCAACATCTCCACCGGAGGACGGTTCGCCATTGGATGACGGTTCGCCGACCAACTTCTCGAATTCTGCCGAGGACGAGCCAATCTTCACTGCCACATTTTTATAAGGGCGGTCCGACTTGCTTGCGTGTTGCGTCGTGTAAGCCTTGGAAAGATCCCAGCTGCGAAATAGAAACAGCACCACAACGCAAGCAAAGGCAAGATAAGAAGGGCCTGATACGTGCGGATCGAATCCTCGCATCACCAAGGCCGCGCCGATGGTCACCAGCGCGATTGAATTGGCCAAGCCAAAAATGAGCGTCGAACGTCTCGAGGCGATTGCCACCACAAGCACGATCGGGGCATAAAATCCAATCGGATAGATGCCCCACAGCTCAATTATCGAAAATCCAAGCCCCAGCAGCAGGATGCAAACGTCTAACGATACCGACTCTCTCGTGGTCATTTGCGACAAGGAGTCTTCACACTCCATCCGTTTTATTGGATCTATCTGGATTTAAGCTAGGATACCACACCCCCCAATGGTGGTCAACCCGCCATTAACAGTTCCTCCCCACCTTTGGTGGAAAATAGATTTGCGGCCTTTAGAACAATGGTCTTCATATTGTTTTTGGGTATCGCCCCTCATGCAGATTGGTCTAACTCGTTTTTTCGAACCCTGCTAAAAGTCACTAAGTACAAATTGCCAACCACGCTTTCCCTGACCAAGACTCGCTCGGAGAATTTAAGAATGGGACTTCCCTTTTCAGCGGAAACGCAGATCCAATCGATCAAACAAATTCTTCACGAGGTCGCCGAACCGTTGGACATGAACGTCTCGGTTAAATTATGGAACGGCGAAGTGGTACCGCTGGGTACAAATGTCGACAGCAACCTTTGCATTTCAATCTCAGGCCCTGGGGTGATTGGATCGTTGCTGCGATGGCCCACGCTGGAAACGCTCGTCCGTTTGTATGCCACCGGACACATCGAATTCGAAGGGGGCGATCTGATCGAATTCTCAGAAGCCCTGAAGACAACACGTGCGAATCGCCAGCACTTGAAGAAGATCAGCAAAACGATGGTGGTCAAGCGAACGCTGCCCTTCATCTTTGCCAAAACCAAGATTGGTGATTTGCAGCAAGGTTTCAGCGAAGATAGCATCGGTCGCAATGAAGCCAAACGTAAAAACAGCGACTACATTCAGTTTCACTACGACGTCGGAAACGAGTTTTACAAGCTGTTTCTTGGCAAAGAAATGCAATACACGTGCGGTTATTTTCGCGATTGGAACAACTCGCTGGATCAGGCCCAACACGACAAGCTGGATATGATTTGCCGCAAACTGCGTTTGCAACCTGGTGACAAAATGCTGGACATCGGCTGCGGCTGGGGTGGCCTTATCTGTCACGCGGCACAGCACTATGGGGCAAAGTCGCACGGCATCACACTTTCCAATGAGCAATACGAACATACCAAGGCAAAAATCGAACAACTTGGACTGACCGACCAAGTCAGTGTCGAGATCTGTGACTATGCCGACCACAACGGCATGTACGACAAGATCAGCAGCATTGGCATGTCCGAGCACATCGGAATTGCGAATTACCCGCGATACTTTGCCAAGATCAATTCGATGCTTCATGATCGCGGGATCAT
>CAXBHV010000451.1:0-6017 GCA_963974855.1 uncultured Rhodopirellula sp.
GCTATGCTGGGTCGCGTTTGGTGGTGCCAAATCGGCGACCTGTCTCCCTGGTCGTGGGACATTTGGACGAGCCATAATTCTCAGCACTTGATGGATCCCTATTCACTTTCCCATCTCGAACACGGATTCGCGTTGTGGGTGATCCTTCATTTACTAGCAGGCAAGAAAGTAAGCCAGTCGACGATTCTCATCGTGATTGCTGCCATCGAAGCGATTTGGGAGGTAACCGAGAACACGCCATGGATGATCCAGCGTTATCGAGAAACCACCATCTCGTTGGATTACTTTGGCGATAGCATTCTAAATTCGATCTCCGATTATTTGATGTGCGTGACGGGGACGTTGATTGCAATTGCGTCTCGCCATCGATTCGGCATTTGGATAGCTATCATTGCCGTCCTCTCTCTGGAGCTCATTTCCGTCCTTTGGATTCGCGACAGTTTGGCGCTGAACATCATCATGCTGGCATTCCCGATCGAGGCGATCCATGCCTGGCAAGCTTCAGGAAATTAAGTTGCAAGCAGTCGCACCGAGTTTTGAGTAACGAGCGAGACTGAAAAAGCTATTGCAACATCGCCTGCTATTTTGCGAAAAAAAGAGTTCTGACTCAGCAAAGCGTCGGAAGACCGAAATTTGTTAGCGAATTTGATCGTTCCATCGACAAACGTTCGGTCAATTGCGGCCCCATCCTGGCTCAGCGAGCGAAAACTTTGATAGCAAATCTGAATTCGATTGCTACTAAAGATTTTGCTTGTTGTCAAACGAGAGTGAACACAAAGTCGCGAGCATGCGGAAGTCGCTCCAAAGTTAGACATTGCCCTCGAACGTTTTCTGAATTGATTCTCCGGTTGAGACGAAAGCGTTCTTGATGAGTTATCCAACTTTTTTAGCAATACTCTCCCCACCCACCAAATAATTGTTATTGCCGCTACAAGTTCCTACCGATATATCCCTAGCCGATGATGCCAAACGTCGCCTCCATCAATGCATTCGTTGGTGGCGATGCATCAAATCCGTCCCTCCCATCTCAAAAACAAAAATCGATGCATACAATTATCCTGCCCTATTTTTCGGAAGCAGAAGTCGATCGTTACGAGCGGATTCTCGACCACATGCTGACGATGGATGCACCGAAGTGCGAGTTTGAATTTTTGCTCTCGGCGAGTCCTCGGACGGAACCCAATGATCGGCTGATGCGATCGGCATCACGTGTCGCTCCCTCTCGTCATTTCCATTGCCCATCGCAAGTGTTCGGTTATCCGTTCGGTGCAACGGCGATGTTTTGGGACAGCATGCGTCATGTAGCCCAAGGCAGTGAAGGCAGGAACGATTTCGCATTGTGGATGGAATCGGACATGTGTCCCGTCAAACCGAACTGGCTTGATCGACTGGACGAACAGTGGCAAAGCAGCGGTGACGTTTTGCTGATGGGCTGCGAGGTTCCTGACGTGTACCGCGAATTCCAAGCAAAGTTCCGCTTGCACAATCCGTTTCGCCATCGCCCTATCAAGCGTGTGAAATGGATCTCGAAGCACATTAATGGCGGTGCTTGCTATCGTCGTGACTTGGTCCGGCAAGTTAGCCCAGAGTATCAGGATGGCATCTTTGATGTTCGCTTGGGCGATTTGCTCCGCGAACACGGTGGCTACAGCAGCACCCCATCGATCGCCTTTTCCACCCTGGATCGAATCGACAGTGACCTTCAAGATCCCGAAAAAGTCTTACTTCATGGTTACCTGCAAGACAAAGAAGCGTTTTTGACGGCGTGCATAACCGGTGAAGTTGTTTCGGAGCCCACGGTCGAACGAAGCGTATTTTTTGGCAGATTCGCCAGTCGAACCAAAATGCACCCTAGCGAACCAATGCTAGCGGCGATCTTAAAAGCAAAAGATCCCGAGCCCACCGTCTTGAAAATTGTAGAGCGAACCCAATCGCGACATAATGAGAGAGTTTCCCCTGCGACTTTTTCGTCGGGCGTCTCGAAGCAATCCAAAGCAGCCTGATACGTTGTCACGACACTTATCAAAACGGCTTCCCCGACTCTCTATTGAATTGGCATGAAAAATCTATTCCGAGCGGTGCGTCTGGTCGCCCAGTATCGCTGGTCCGTTGTAATCGCCACGCTTTGCTCGCTCTTGATCGCATTGACGTGGGGAAGCAATCTCGCCGCCGTCTATCCGTTTGTCGAGGTCATCTTTGACGGGCAAACGGTATCGTCTTGGTCGGAACAGCAAACGACTCAATTACAGTCGGAACTGGCCGAACTAGACGGAAAGGCCGGCAGCGGTCCCGATGTCGTTTTGAAAGCAAAGGACGCGAGCGACGTTGCATTAACGGCTTCGACATCTCAAACGTCTGCTTCGACATCAAGCGATTCGCTTTCGAGCCTTGAATCGACCGCCCGACGCGAAGCGATTCATCAACGCCTGCGAATTCACGAGGCGGCTCAACCTTATATTGAGGCCTACTCGCCAACGACACCGTTTGGAACACTCGTCGCCGTGATTGTGTTTGTGATCGCGATGACGGTCATTCGCTGCGTGCTGTTGGGCGCAAACATGGTGCTGGTAACCCGTGTCTCGCAAGGCGTGGTTTTCCGACTCCAAAACGAACTTTTCAGATCCTTGCTGTCGAGCGATTTGGCAGAAATCAATCGCCACGGCACCGGTGCGCTCGCAAGCCGGGTGAATTACGAAACCATCCACATTGGCAGCACTGTACAAACGCTGATCGGTCGTCTGCTACGTGAACCACTCAAATTGGCGACCTGCATCGCAGGTGCGGCGATGGTCAATTGGCGACTATTGATCGTATCACTGTTGGTCTGCCCGGCCGCGATGATTGTGCTGTTGCGTATCAATCAATCGATCAAACAAACCACGCTTCGAGCGATGGAAGGATCGGCGGGATTGATGAACCAATTGGTTCAATCGCTGACCTATGTCAAAGCCATCAAAGCCCATAACACCGAAGCTCCTGAACGTCGCGCGGTACGTGAAACGGCGGCAAAACTGTATCAACAACAAGTTCGTATTACTTGGTATGACGCGTTGCTTCGTGGCAATAACGAAGTGCTCGGCACCGGAGTCGTCTGTCTGTCGCTACTTGCCGGCGGCTACCTCGTGCTTGGCGAACACACGCATATTTTCGGCATCCGTATGTCGAGCAGCCAGATGACGTTCAGCACGTTAGTGCTGTTCTATGGATTGCTTTTAGGAGCGACCGACCCGTTGCGAAAGCTCGGTGGTGTGCACATGAACATTCGACTCGGTGCTCTGGCCGCGGATCGATTGTACGCACACCTCGATTGCCCACGCAAAATCGAAGAACCCAAACATCCTCGAGCTTTACCAAGCGGCCCGGTTGACCTGTGCTTCAAAAACGTCAGCTTTGGTTATCGAAGTGACCAAACGGTGCTGGACAAAATTAACGCCAACATTCACGCGGGCGAACGAATCGCCATCGTCGGTGCAAATGGATCTGGCAAAAGCACGATGGTCGACTTGCTGCCACGTTTCTACGACCCACGCGAAGGCGAAGTCTTGCTCGATGGCCATTCGCTAAAAGAGTATTCCGTTCGCGATCTTCGCCGGTATGTTACCGTGGTCAGCCAACAAGCAGCATTGTTCGATGACACGGTTGCCAAAAACATTGCCTATGGATGTGGATCGGTGGACCCCGAGCGAATTCGCCAAGCCGCAGAACAATCGCATGCGTTATCGTTTATCGAAGCGTTGCCCAATGGTTTCGACACGAGAATTGGCGAGCATGGCAACCAACTTTCCGGCGGACAACGGCAACGCTTGACACTGGCACGCGCTATCTTACGCGACTCACCCTTGATCGTATTGGATGAAGCCACCAGCCAGATTGACCCCGAAAGTGAACGCCTGATCCACGAAGCATTGGAGACGTTCCTGCAGGGCCGGACTGCATTGATGATCACGCACCGACTGTCAACACTAACGTTAGCCGACCGAATCATCGTGATGGAGCAAGGCAAGATCACCGCCACGGGCACTCATGACGAACTGATCCGTACATCCGAGGCGTATCAACTGCTTCATCAGCAAGAAATAGTCGCCAAGTCGATCGCGGCTTAAGAGAATATCCGAGGACAGCGATGTAGGGCCGGTTCCCACCGGCCAATCACAACCCGGCCGGTGGGAACCGGCCCTACGTCTATTCAGGCAACGCTGCTCTAGGCGTTGATACGTGCCTGTAGATCTGCCAACAGGTCGTCAATCTTCACGCGACGCTGCTCTAACGTGTCGCGGTCACGAACCGTTACGGTTCGATCGGTCAACGTCTCAGTATCGACCGTGATGCAAAATGGCGTGCCAGCTTCGTCTTGTCGGCGATAGCGACGTCCGACCGCTCCCTTTTCATCATAGAACACATTCATGTGTCGCTTCAGCTCGCCATAGATCTCTTGAGCAATCTCAGGCATGCCATCTTTCTTGACCAAAGGAAAGACAGCCGCTTTGATCGGAGCCAAGCGAGGATGCAACTTCATCACGACTCGCGTTTGCATCTTGCCGTTTTCGTCGGGAGCCTCGTCTTCGGTATAAGCCTCGCAGAGGAACGCCAAGACGGCCCGGTCCGCACCCGCAGAAGGTTCAATCACGTGCGGCACAAATTTCTCGTTGGTCGCTTCGTCACGACAGGTCAAATCACGCCCGCTGCCTCGATACTTGGGCTTGCCGTTTTCGCCTAGTTCGACTTGCATCGGACGTGTCGATGGATCGAGTTTACCTTCCATGTGGCTGCGTAAATCGAAGTCACCTCGGTGTGCAATCCCTTCGAGTTCGCCGTATTCGCCCTCGGGCAAGAAGGGGAATGCGTACTCGATGTCCGCGGTACCAACGCTGTAATGCGCAAGTTCCTCTTGATGATGCTCACGCATGATCAACGACTCGTCGGATAACCCCAATTCCTTGTACCACGCCAAGCGGCGATCTCGCCAATAGCCATACCATTCGTGCGACTGGTCCGGATGACAGAAGAACTCGATTTCCATCTGTTCGAATTCACGCGACCGGAAGGTAAAGTTTCGCGGCGTAATCTCATTGCGAAAACTCTTTCCGACTTGGCCAATTCCGAAAGGAACCGACACACGACTGCTGTCCAGCACATTCTTGAAGTTAACAAAGATCCCCTGCGCGGTTTCAGGACGAAGAAACGTCGTATCCTCTTCGCCGCCCAGAGCTCCGAGCGTCGTTTTGAACATCAAGTTGAATTCGCGAGGCTCGGTTAGCGTATCCAAGTTTTTGGCATCCGGAGCAAGCACCACGGATGTGGAATCAAGCTTGTCGAGCGTCAGCGAATCGTCGCCAATGGTGATTTTGTCGGCATCCTTGTTGCGAAGTTTGAAAAACTTCATTCCGCGGCGACGGACCTCTTCGGCCTCGTGCTCGGCTTCCGCCATCGTCGTGACGAACACCTTCTTGTCGTGGTACTCGACCCAGCGGCCTCGAATTTGATCGAATCGATATCGTTTCTTGGACTCGCGGCAATCCACCATATGATCGTGGAACAGGTCGTAGTGACCGCTGCACTTCCAAACCTGAGGATGCATGATGATGGTGCAGTCGAGCCCCACCATTTCGAACGGCGTCGGAGCCGATTCGGGTTTCAGCAACTCATTGTGGCCGCTGATCATGTCGTGCCACCAAGCGTCTTTGAGGTTTTTCTTCAGCTCGACGCCGAGCGGTCCGTAATCCCAAAAGCCTTGGATACCACCATAAATCTCGCTGGATTGAAACAAGTAGCCACGTCGCTTGCACAACGACACGATTTTTTCCATCGACTTCATGATGCGTTTTACAGGAGAAAGAGGAACGGGATCCGATTGAAACGAATCGCCAATCGTAGGCCTTTTTCCTGGTTTCGACGAGAGTGGACAAAGCAAGCCGGACGCGGTTTGCTAAATCCGAGGCCAACCACACCGATTGAGCGGTTCCACAGCGTCAGTCGAGGCGGTGATTCCGCAGCAGGATGTTGCCGCAGGTCCCTCG
>CAXBHV010000452.1:0-6016 GCA_963974855.1 uncultured Rhodopirellula sp.
ACTCGTTGCCTCGTCCACTACGGAAGACGCCGCCAGTTATTCTTCCGACGGTCCTTAGCTCGTCGTTGTCGCGAAAGGGCAACGAGACACTCACGATTAAAAGTCCGCCTTTGCCACAATGCATCCGCCTGATTTTAACTCGCTGGCAATCTTCCACCGTCGCTTCCTTCAGCCGCTTACTTCAATCGCACGCGGCAGACCTTGTCGTCGGCGGTGATATAGAGCGTCTTCTCATCGTCGCTGAGTGTACAGTTACTTACGCGGCCTTCGGTGATTAATCGACCGATCAACTTGCCATCAGGCTGGATCACGTAGATTGCTCCAGGGCCGCTGCCATAAATGGTGCCATCTTTGGCAACGTCCATGCCGTCGGGCAGTCCGGGAAATTCTTCCATAAATGCTTTGGCGTCAAGCAGCACCTTGCCTTCACCGAGACTCTTGTCCTCGTTCACTGGAAACGACATCCAGACCGGCGCGGCGGGATCGCTTTGAGCAACGTAAAGCGTTTTTTGGTCGGGAGAGAGGCCGATGCCGTTGGGACGAGCGAGCTGTTTGGTTAATAGATGCAGTTTTCCATCCGAGTCGAGCCGATACACGCCACAAAAATCGAGTTCACGGCGGGGGTCCGCTGCTCGCTCGGGTAGACCATAAGGTGGATCGGTGAAATACAAGTCGCCGTTTTCCGCAAAGGTCAAATCGTTGGGGCTATTCAATCGCCGCCCTTCGAATCGATCCGCTAATGTCAATTTGCCTCCACCACGCGTCAACAAAGACACACGTCGGTCACCGTGCTCGCAAGCGACTAAGCGACCTTCGGAATCGACCGCCAATCCGTTGCTGCCGGGCTCGAGTCCGTAGTAGCTGATCCCGGTATAACCGCTTGGGTGCATGTACATTTCAACACCACGCGATGCGGTCCAGCGAAAGATGGAATTGCGTGGTATGTCCGAGAACAATAAGTATCCCCCGTTGGCGTCGTTGACCCACACGGGACCTTCGCACCAGGTGAATCCGCTGGCGAGTACCTCGATTTTGGTGTCCTCGGCAATCCGGGCATCCAAGGCAGGATCCAGACGCTCAATACGTCCAATCGTTGCGGGAGTTTGGGCTTCGATGGAGGTCCCAAACAGAATGAGCTGAGCAAGCAAGCTGGTTAGGACAACGAAAGAGAAATTTCGCATAATGGGGCGTAGATCTGTCGGTGGTGGCTAGCGGGTGGGTAGAAAGCGACTGTATTAGGTAGGCAAGGGAACGGTCGGGGCTGCGAAACAGGTCCGGCAACCGTGTGCAATTGTACTCAAAAAGTCCCTGGGATGCCCTAAAACCCGGCATTTCTTGCCAGGATTCCCCTCACCGTGACAACACCGATCGCATCGCGACGTTTATCGTGGACCTGGCGGATAATGCCGACAATGCGGGTCAGCCAGACGCGGCGATCCACGGTGATCCGCTTTGAACGCTGCGTCAGCTTTTCGTAAGCTGCTGCGTCGGGCCAGTTGTTAGGTTTGGTCGCGGAAAAATGGCGTGCATGACGCTCGTGCCAATCGTGTCGTCTCCCCAGCTCTGATGAGTTCGGCTACAACCGTAGGGCAACGCGAAGGAGGCGGGACGAAACTCTTGGCGAGTTTCGCGACGAAGAATTGAACCGACGAAACGCTCCGCGAGTTTCGCGACGACGGGAACCAGTTTCGCTATCGCAAACAGAGCCGTGACCTTGACGATCTTGCCCATCCTAACGCTCGCAATCACGCTACTGAGCGTACTGATTGGGCTCGGATTCATTCGCACGCTTTACATCGCCAAATCGCTCTCGCCGATCGAGTACGTTGATTCGGATTTGCCACAGGTTGATGTAATTGTCCCAGCTCGCAATGAACAAGATGATATCGAAAACGCAGTCCGCAGCATTCTAGCGCAGCAAGACGTTGACGTACAGATTACGGTGATCAACGATCACTCGACGGACCAGACAGCGGCCATTGTCGATGCAATTGCCGAGAGCGATTCGCGAGTCCGTGTGATTCATGATCCGCCGTTGGTGGACGGTTGGTTTGGCAAGGCCAACGCAATGCAACACGCCTATCAGACAACGGACCGGCCCCACGTCATTTTCGCGGACGCCGATGTGATTCATTCGCCTCGTTGTTTCATCACTGCGCTGCACTATATGCAGCAACAACAATGCGATTTCCTAAGTTTGTTTCCGAACGTGCATTTAGTTTCATTTTGGGAGAACGCCATTGTCCCGCACTTGATGGTTTTCGGACTTGTGACGTTTCTGAACCCAAGTCTTGACGATCCTGATTCGCCGCACGCCGTTGCTGCCGGCGCCTTTATGTTGACGCGGCGAAGCGTGCTGGACAAAATCGGCGGATTGGCGTGTGTGCGAAACGAAGCACTCGATGACGTGATGTTGGCACGAAGTATCAAAGCAAATGGTTTCGCGACGAAAATCGCATTGGCGCCCGAACTTCTGTCCGTCCGGCTTTTCAAAAGCAATCAAGATGCGTTCTGGGGATTCAGCAAAAACATCCTAGGCGCGGTTTCGCATATCGCTTTTGCATTTCCCGCGATCGTAGTGCCACTAGTCGTTTATTGGATCCCAATCAGCGTGTTGCTGATCGGCATCTATCGGCACGATTGGTGGTGGATCGCATGTGGGCTCAGCGCGTACGTCTCGCAAGCCGCGATACTGATATTGGCAAGCCGACTCGCTCAGATGCATCCGCTGAAGGCGCTCGCCTTTCCATTTTCTGCCATCCCCATCGGCTGCTGTTTCGCTCGTGCGATCTTTCACCATTTCATCAGCGACGGCGTGGTATGGCGAGGCCGAGTGATCCGCCGCAGTGCGAATTAGCAAACCGGTGCGAACTACGACTTGGGAAAACCGGGCAAATCGAACTTCTTCTCGGTGTTTGCGGTATGCTCGCCGTAATGATGCTGCATTTGCTTTAGCAGTGCACGCAGCGTCGGCCAACGGCTACCGGGTGCCTTGGAGTCGAGTTCGACACCATCCAATAGATATGCGTATCGACGAGTGAAATCGCTGACCCGTTGCATTTGACGAGCTTCTTCGGCACCGTCCCAATCCGGATGAGCAAAGACATAATCTGGCGGCATTTGTTTGGGATTCAAATCGAGTGTCGGAATCGTCGGGTCGATGGCATGATAGATTTGAGAAAAGAACAACAATTGGCGGCCCATCATGTGCTCTGCGTTCCAACGCGGCGTGTGCGTTCCGTTTGCCGGCCGAAAATTCATCTGCTCAGCCGACAGCTTTGCAAATACTTTCTGCGACTCGCGGCAGACGCCTTCCATTTTATCGAACTCAGTCGCCAATTCTGCTGGCATTGACCAGGCTGAATCGCTCTGGACCACGATCTGAGGTTGCGAAGTCTTGCTGGCCGACTGGGAAACAGCAAAGGTGTTGTGTGTTCGATTAATAATCTTATCGTTCGCTCCCACTGATTCTTGAAAGTTCCGCACTGCTTCGTCGGCCGTAATGTGCCCGAGCGGGATCACATACCGTGGATGCCACTGACGTACTACTTGTGCAATCGGTTCTCGCGAGAGCGATGACTCGGCGGCGGTCGCCACGACAAGGACATCGACTTGGTCGACCCCATCGATGTTCATGATCTTCGCATCGGAATCGACCACTACGATGACGACACCGTCTACGGTGATCGTGATCACGCCCTTCGCAGCCGACCGAACGCGGACCTGGTTCGGATCATCCGTCTTGGCATCCGAGATAGGTAACCATGACGACGCTGCGGCGTTGGGTTCACGGAACAAAACGTGATCGTAAGTGGCGGAAGTGGAGATCGTTTGGTCCCACGCGACCGGCGTCTTGTAATCGATCATTTCGTCCGTGGTTTCAACACCCAGTCGCAATCCCCAGTGCGTTTCTAGCGAAACCACACTGTTGGGCCATGTGCGAACCGCGATCGGATCTCCCTGGTTCGCTTGAGTTGATTGGCAAGTCAGCAGTAATAGAACGACACAGATTGAATGACGCAGCATCAGGATTCTCTTTGGAGTGTTTTTCGTGGGATAGCGAATCAGAATAGCGGTCCGCCACGTTATCTTACAGCGAGGGGCGGATTAGTTGGCGGGATGGACATCCACTTTAAGTTGGGACACTCGAGTCGTTACGACGAAGAGTTGGCCTGATTTCATCCAACTTTCACGTTTGCTGACGCAGAAACTCAAACGGGGCGACTGTCCTACGTGCTGGTCGACACAACCATTGCTCCATTCTTTTCGAAATCGCTACTCACTAACCGTTCAAAAAATCCGGATCAACAAATGATTAAACTGTCAACGTACCCTCTGCTCGCTATTGCTCTGTTGGCCACGCCTAGCTTCGCTGACGAGCCCCAGCCCAAGATGCTTAAGCAGGAACTTGCGGAAATTGCCGCAACGACTGTAACTCGGTTCCCGCCCGAAATGGTGGCGAAATTTCGAAATGGCGTCGCTGAGGTAAAGGCGAGCGGTATCGAAAAATCGGCAAAACAGGTCGGCGATGCGGCCGTCGATGGCAAATTGACGGGCTGGGACGGGAAGTCGGTCCAATTAAGCCAGCTGTGGAGCGAAGGACCTGTGGTATTGATGTGGTATCGCGGCGGCTGGTGCCCTTATTGCAACGCACAACTGCGTGCCATGCAAAAACAGCTCTCGGCCATCGAAGGTGCTGGCGCGCGATTGGTCGTGCTGACGCCTGAGCTTCCTGAAAAAGCGAAAGAGACGGCTGCAGTGAACAACCTGAACATGGTCGCGTTGCATGACAAAGACAGCCAACTCGCCCGCCAATACGGGATCGTCTTTTCTCTCCCTAAAACGATCGTTCCAATCTTCCAAGACAAACTGGCCAGTTTCAACGGCAACGATGCGACGGAGTTGCCATTGTCCGCGACTTATGTGATTGATACGGATGGCAAAATTACTTACGCCTATCTTAACGCAGACTACACAAAACGAGCGGAACCTGCGGATGTGATCGCAGCTGTGGAAAGCCTATAGGCTTCCCTAAAACATTTCCTGTGATTTGTTTGTATGATATGCGAGCCAGAGCACGTGTGTTGGATTCACTCCGGTTTGAAGAGACACCGTGCGGTAACCGCCCCACTCTCGCTCGCAGAATCACCCACATGAATCCAGGAAATACTCCTCTCACACGTCGCGCTTTTGTACAGAATGGTACGTTGGTGTTGGCCGCCGCGTCCGTCTCTAGCCTGCCGATCTATGCTGAGGAAACCGCTTCGGATCTGTGCGTCGGTTTGGTCACGGACCTGCATTATGCGGACAAACCCTCTGCGGGCAGTCGCCACTATCGCCAGACCTTGGGTAAACTCGAAGAGGCCGCGTTGCAATTCGAGCGTGATCAACCCGCTTTTGTGGTCGAGCTTGGAGATCTGATCGATGCCGCCGATTCCGTTGAAACGGAACAGAAGTATCTAAGCACGATCAATCAACAGTTCTCGGCGATTTGCGATTCACGGCATTATGTGTTGGGAAATCACTGCGTGGACACGCTTAAAAAAGAAGAGTTTTTGGGCGTCGTCGGCCAAGAAAAGTCGTACTACTCTTTCGATCAAGGCGACTACCATTTTGTTGTGCTCGATTCTTGTTTTCGTAGTGACGGTGTCGCGTATGAACGCAAGAACTTTAAGTGGACCGACGCCAATATTCCGGCTGCCGAGTTAGAGTGGCTAGCCGCCGACCTGGCTGCGACTCGCAAACATGTCGTGGTATTCGCACACCAACGTATCGACGTCAACAATAACCATGGGGTGCGAAACAACGCCGAGGTTCGCAAAGTGCTTGAAACTGCCGGCAATGTCAAAGCGGTATTCCAAGGCCATAGCCATCAAAATGACCTAAACGATATTGGTGGAATCCATTATTGCACCTTGGTAGCGATGGTCGAAGGCTCGGGTGCGGAGAACAACGGGTACTCGACATTGCGACTGGGCACCGATGGAACGATCCGGCTTAAAGGTTTCCGCAAGCA
>CAXBHV010000453.1:0-6012 GCA_963974855.1 uncultured Rhodopirellula sp.
ACCGCGACGATGACTGACGCCTTGATGACCACGCTGCTGACCACGCTTGCCCTGGTGCATTCCGCGAGCAGCGGGTTGGGGGCCGTGATGACCACGGCCCATGGCGTGACGACCGTGATGTCGCCCGACTCTTTGATGACTGTCTCGATGATTTACAACTTGGTGCCGACCATCACGATGATGTCGGATGTCGCGTTTGCCGTGGTGTTGATTGTCTCGTTGAGCAACACGACCACGCTGATCCTGTTTCTTGTTTACGTCTCGTTTGGGTCCACGGTCGGCAGCCTTGTGTGCTGTGCCCCGACGCCCGTCGGCTTTGGGCTTATCACCCTGATCTTTGTTGGGTTTGCGATCTTGTTTGCCAACTGCCGATTTTTCACCTTTGGCATCGTGATGAGGCGGCATGTGCATACGGTCTCGAGGTGGCCGATTAGCGTCACCCTCCTCAGACGGTTTTGGGCCGAATCCGGGACCTCCGGGATGACCTGGCCCGCCAGGACCACGCTGTCCTTCTCCGACGCGACCACCGCGATCGCGATCGCGGTCAAGTCGACCGTGTCCATCGCGATCATGCTCAGGACGCGACAGTGAAGCCTCTTTGTCACGGTCTTTACGTGGGGTCGGCGGTTTGACTCGAGTGTCCGCTTCGGCTTTGGCAGCCGGACGTTTGGAATCGGGTTTGGATTTTTCTTGACTGTCGTCTTGCGCATTAACTGCTTGACTGGATGTCATCAACAGTAACGCCGTTGTGGAGAGTGCTAGTTTTTTAAGAGCATTGATACGCATAAATCTCATTCCTTTTCGAGTCAAATTATTTTGGTAAGACTGCTGGCAATCAGTGCCAACCTTCGCCTGTTCATTCAACACTTAGCGTGCTGCGTTGTTTCGCCATAATCAACGCAACAAGAAAAAAACCGACAAACGCTGGGTGCCCCCCCGATGAGAGAGGGGAGCAGTCAACAGGAGCCGTATGGTTGCAGCGAGTAAAACGTTCGGATTAGACCGAGCGGCTTGCACTGGACTGCTACAAACTCTGGGCTCGTTGTGATTTCTTGATTGCGCAATTTTTCTGCCACCTCTCCACCAACTTTGTTGGGGGAGAGGTAAGTGCGGTAGAGGCCGGAAGAAAAACTCACCCCTAATATCCGACGTCCATACTAAAGATTTAGCAGTCCAGGCTAACACCGTTCCGCGAAAAAAATGGAACAAGTGGCAGTGCTGCTTTAGTGGCAGTGCTGCTTTACAGAAACGTCAACGACGTTGGACTACAGGAACATCGAGTTGAACGTCAACCAACGAGCGGTCAACAGCGTGAGTACGAGGCAGCACCACCAGGTTGCTCGCCGTGCTAGCGGTTGTTCGTGCAAGTAGTACAGAATCCCAATTGCCATACCTGTGATCGTGATTTTGAACAGGATTAATTGAATCGGATCTTGGATCAATCCGTTGCCCAATGGATTCAGCTCTCGCATCGCACCGCTCTGGTGAGCAATCAACGTCCAGACAAGGTCGAGCGCCGAGAGCACGCCAACAATCGTCAGCGACCAGATGGTGGCCTTTTTCGCGTTGGCAAGTGTCAGTGGATCATCGCCAAGGGCGACCATTTGTTGGGGGTTAGCCATCAGATGACCAAACGCAAGCACGACGGTCACCATCGCAAACATGCTGAGCGGAAATGCAATTTGTTGACTCAGAAGAAATGAAGCCGCTTTGCGATCGTTCGTTTCATGAATCTGCTCGAGTCGGTCCACCGCTTGCGTCGCTCGCGAGGTGAATGCGGGTGTAGCCTTGAAATCTTGAATTAGGCGGTGCCAGAGTTCAAAATTAATTGGCTCCGCCCCCAATTCAGCTTCCGTCACAGTTTCTCGCCCCAACAAAGCCTTGAGCAATTCATGTCCTGATTCGGTGGTCTCTAACAGCAGCGGTGCCTCGCCCGTATAGAGAACAGCGACCGTGCCCATTCCCGATGAATTGAACGATTCCGCCAGGGACATAAACGGAGATCGGGGAAGATAATCGCGGAAGCTATCACGCCCTCGGTCGCCTCGGTCACCCCAGTCGCCTCGGCCACCCCAGTCGCCTCGCTCTCCTCGGCCGCCCATGTCCATGCCACGGAACCCATAGCCCCGACGCGACCCTCGGCGATCATCAACAAAGCCCGATAGGTCAAAGGCACTCTCATCAAAAAGTTCTCCGTCGATTTCAAGCCCCGCGGCACTGCACTTTATTTCCAACGGGGGATGCAGATAGACACCGTTTAGAAACACAAAGGAATCTTCCGTCAGGATCGTACTTTCAAACTCACGATATTTTGGCGGGGCCGACTCGTCTTGCGTCTGTGCCGTCGCGGCTGTCAATCCAAACACTAGCGGCGCCAGCAGCATCGTGACGCGAATCCATTGGCTTTTTCGGGTTTGGACCATACGAAAACTTTCCTTTTTCAGAACCATGAGCAGTGGTATCTCTGTGACCCTGTACTTCTGGGGTAGAGCCGATTCCGCCTGTTTTTGGGCATCGAGAGATCGTTGACCAAGCTTGTGACGGTACGCATTTCCGAATTAAACATGCTTGTTTAATGTGAACCCCGCGAAATCGCAAAAGTAGCGAGGGGGAGAGCGAGATTTTTTTGCCCGTCGAGATGCCAGCGAAGTGGTCGTTTAGCGGCGTTTCAAGATAAAGACGGCGTCCACTAAATCGTCATCCATCGTTCGCTGCTCGTCGATGTCGTAATCAAAGTCATAAGCGGCAAGCAATTCGAACTGGTCCTCGACTTTACGAAACAGACTCGTGGCCTGGGCAATCGTGTACAGCCGCAGTGGGAATTCGCTACGAACGCGATGAATTTTGCCCGAGCGAGTTTGAGCCTTAATGCTCGCCCGCAGCGTTTCTTGTCGTTTTCGTCGATTGAAGTCGATCACTTTCAAGGTGACATGCACCTTGGTCCCCCCGTGCGATGCGGTCCAGCGTTCAGTGCTTTCCGGATCGGCGTCCATGGGGATGCAGTGAAAACCGAGAATGTAGATGCCCCCGGAAACCAGATTTTCTGCGACCGACCGCAAATGGGATTCCGCGTCCGCTTCGCTCAACAGATGGCGAAAAGTGTTAAACGTGCAGAAGGCGGCGTGAAAGGGTTCGGGGAACTCCATTTTCGTCATATCGCCCAGCACAAGCGTGGCATCGATCTTTCGTCGCAAGAGCCGTTTGCGAAGATAGTCGAGCATAGGTTGGCTGAGATCCAACCCGGTTAATTCATAGCCGCGAGCTGCCATTTCCGCGACAAGCCGGCCGCTGCCACAGCCGGGTTCGAGCAGTCTGGTGGTGGGGGCATCGCTGCGGAAACGCTCGAACGCATGCTCGAAAAATTCAACTTCGGCTTGCGTTTCATCACGAAACACCATGTCAAAGTATTGAGGATAGTCGTACCAGTTTTCCATAGAGAGCGAGCGATTTCGGGGGGCTGCTAGGCTCAGCGACCATTGCAGCAGCGAGCGAGAAAAGTCGGCATTGTAGTCGGAGGTGACCGATTGGGGATGGTGCCGCGAGAGGCAGTCGGGCCATGTTCGCCGACAGCACAGCGAATGCCCCGTTTTGCCGTGATTATTGCGGCAATGCCCCTTTTTCTTCGGGAAAACGGCAGCCCAGGTGACAATAAACTGGTGGCGGAGTTTGCGGAATCAATTCAACTCAACGCAATCTCCGTTCGCGGGTCTATTCATGGAACTCCAAAAAGCACGGGATGTTGAAAACCGCAGAACCGCTATCGCCATGCCGTTAATGTGTCGCCGATTACCGATACAGCATCGCTGAGAATCGGTTTGAGCTGTATCTAAATGGCGAGCTTGTCGATGCGGGCGAAAGCAGCCAAAGAATTAAGCTTCGTGTCACGCTGGCAATTGAAGGCAATCGGGTCAAGAAAGCCGATTTTTACTCAGGAACGATCAGTGAAATCCTTATCTTTGATCAATTGCTTTCGGATAGCGATTTCCAGCAAGTGACCGCAGAGCTGATGAAAAAACATGCGATTACAGTGTCGCAAACCGCTGATTCATCGAATGGCGTGAAAAATGCTGCAAAGAAATCAGGCGGTTCGTAAGACCAGGACTGGCGGTGACAAAAAAACAAGAACTTTGATTTTTTGTCCGGAAATATTTGCGTTGGGAACGGATATACCGTTGCCAGGCGATTTTTCTCTTTTCAAGGAGCACTTTTCTATGAGACATATTAACCCTGCTCGGACAGCGTTCACCTTGGTTGAACTGCTTGTTGTAATCGCAATCATTGGTGTGTTGGTGGGGCTGCTATTGCCCGCTGTCCAAGCGGCGCGTGAAGCCGCACGCCGGATGAGTTGCAGCAATAATTTCAAGCAGCTCGGTTTGGCGCTGCACAATTACCACAGCGCCTACAAAAATCTTCCCATGCAGAAAGGCGGGACCTCGGGCCCTGGCTTGACGAACAAAGGGCGTCAAAGTGCGTTTCCAGGTTTGACACCGTTTATGGAACAGCAAGCGGTTTGGGAGCAGATCTCTAATCCTTGGCACCATGCGGCCAGCGGGATCACCTATCCGCCCATGGGGCCGCCGCATTGGATCGACCAATACCAGCCTTTTAATACCCAAATTCCGACACTGTTGTGCCCGAGTGATCCAGGATCCGAAGGGATCACGCCGCAAGGGAAAACGAACTATGGGTTTTCGATGGGAGACAGTTTTTGGAACATCAACAAATTCAATAAAAATGGTTCCAACCGCGATCAACATCGCGGCGTATTTGTCAGTACAAAACACACCCGATTTCGCGATATCTTGGATGGCTTAAGCAACACGATTGCGATGGGGGAAATGGTTCGCTCGCAAGGCTCACGCGAAGTGATCGCCGACGTCGCCTATCGCGGCCATGGAAACACCGCGGCGCGGAACAATCCCAAAGCCGATGGATGGGACCGGTTTATTGATCCCGAACGTCCTCAGTTCTACGACGCATCGACCAATTTGACCTACGACGCTGATTCGGGACGTACGCGAGGCAACAACTGGGTTTCAGGAGACGCAATCTTTACGGGCGTGACCACCGTGTTTCCTCCGAACGCGCCAAGCTATCAACGTGGAGCAAACCCGAGCGGAAACGGAGGCATCTTTACGATGGCCAGTCGCCATACCGGTGGTTGTCATATGTTGCTCGCCGACGGTGCGGTCAAATTTGTAACCGCCAGTATTGATACAGGCAACTTGAACTCACGTCCTGTGGGGGTAACCGGAGGACCGGCGCCCGGAACAAAGAGTCCCTACGGTCTTTGGGGCGCGCTGGGCAGCCGCGGTGCCAAGGAAACGATTGACGAAGAATTTTAAAAATGCTTTGCTGCATTTTGCCTTGTTTACTGACGAGCGATCCTAACCATTCCAAGAGGAGCCTTTCGTGAAACGATTCCGACACTTTTTCATGCTGATGATTGCTGGATGTCTATTCGCAACGACGGGCTGTGGTCCGTCCGACGTAGTCACCGTGAATCAGCCTGAAGAGATTAAAACGAAAGAGCAAATCTTAGAAGAAATCGCGAAGGCTGATGCCGAGAATGCGCGTCTTGCAAGAGAACGCGCCGACGACGAATGACCGACACGCTTTCGTAGCAAGTGGTTATTGAGCCGAAGATTCTACAATGACCTTCACTTTCAGCTGTTTGCTCGAATCCGTGCGACGGGCAGGTTAGGCAATCCTGGCAGCGAAACCGTTTCGTAGGCTGCCGTGTCAAGCGTGTCCACGAATTCGCGGCTGACATTCGGATCGGCAAAAACGGTTTCGCTCAGTAACAGATCGGTGCCTGCGAGCGAGGGCATTGCCATCGCCGCACGCGCCGTGCTGCCGAAATAATCGAGTCGATTGTTTGCAACGGCGACGAGCGTGCGACCGGCATGCACGGCGACACCAAGTGCATGTTGGCTGTTTTGCTCGGCCTCGCATATTTGCAGCGCCGCCGCGACGGCATGTTCACAGCGATCAAATGCCGCGAGCATCGTT